>NZ_JDWE01000002.1:56519-188135 GCF_000685765.2 Frankia sp. BMG5.23 | reverse complement strand
CAACGGCATGTCCCGGACGGTGCAGGTCGGCGCGGGTGGCGCCTATGACCTCGGTTACCACGTCGTGTGGTGCCCGAAGTACCGCCGTGCTGTCCTCGTCGGTCCGGTCCGAGACCGGCTTGACGGGCTGATCCGCGAGAAGTGCGCCGAGCATGACTGGCTGATCGTCGCGCTGGAGATCGAGCCCGACCACGTGCACCTGTTCGTGAAAGCTCATCCGAAGCACGCCCCGTCGTACATCGCCAACCAGCTCAAAGGCTTCACGTCCCACGTGCTACGCGGCGAGTTCGCGCACCTGCGCTCCCGGCTGCCCACGCTCTGGTCCCGGTCGTACTTCGTTGCCACCGTCGGCGCGGTGTCCGCCGAGACGGTCCGCCGGTACATCGATACGCAGAACGAGCGGCCGTGGCGCACGGGGGTGCCACGTTGAGACGGTCGTACAAGTTCCTGCTCCGCCCGACCGCGCACCAGCAGATCGCGTTGACGGCGATGCTCGACGACCACCGGGCGCTGTACAACGCCGCGCTTCAGGAGCGGCGCGATGCCTACCGGCATCCGAGCAAGACGACGGTCCGCTACGGGGGCCAGTCGGCCCAGCTCAAGGACATTCGGGGGTTTGACGCGGATCAGGCCCGCTGGTCGTTCTCCTCTCAGCAGGCCACCCTGCGTCGCCTCAATCTCGCATTCGCCGCGTTCTTCCGCCGGGTCAAGGCGGGCGAGACGCCCGGCTACCCGCGGTTCAAGGGCGCCGGCTGGTTCGACACGGTGACGTGGCCCGCCAACGGTGACGGGTGCCTCTGGGACTCGCAGCCCGAGAACCCGAAGACGATGTTCGTCCGCCTTCAGGGCGTCGGCCACGTCAAGGTCCACCAGCACCGGCCAGTGGCTGGCCGGGTCAAGACGCTGTCCGTCAGGCGGGAGGGTGCCCGCTGGTACCTCGTGCTGTCCTGCGACGACGTGCCCGCCGAGCCGCTGGAACCAACGGGCGCCGTCGTCGGCGTGGACTTGGGTGTCGCCTCGCTGGCCACCACGTCGAACGGCGAGCACTACGGCAACCCGCGTTTCCTCGAACGGGCCGCCGGGCGCCTCGCCAACGCGCAGCGCGACCTTGCCCGTAAGAAGCGCGGCTCGAAGCGGCGCCGCAAGGCGGCTACTCGGGTCGCGAACCAGTCCCGGGCCGTGGCCCGGCAGCGCGTCGACCTCGCGAACAAGACCGCGCGCGAACTGGTCGCCGACCACGACCTGATCGCTGTCGAGAAGCTGAACGTCAAGGGCATGGTCCGCCGGGCCAAGCCGAAGCCCGACCCGGACCAGCCGGGGGCGTTCCTGCCGAACGGGCAGGCCGCCAAGTCCGGGCTGAACAGGTCGATTCTCGACGCCGGGTGGGGGGTGTTCCTCAACGCACTGCGTGCCAAGGCTGAAAGCGCCGGGCGGGTCGTCGTCGAGGTCANCCCCCGCCACACCTCCCAGCGATGCGCCNAATGTGGCCATGTCGCCCCGGAGAACCGGCCCAGTCAGGCCACGTTCCGCTGTGTGGAGTGCGGCCACGCCGCGCACGCAGACGTGAACGCGGCGATCAACATACTCGGGGCGGGGCTCGCCCTTCAGGTGGCGCAAGCTTCCTGAGAAGCTGACGCCTTTAGGCGTCAGAGGAGTCACGAAGTACGCGACGTGGGCGAGGGCGGTGCGGACACCGAGGTCGGCGCCCGGCATCCCGGATGCGACCGCGACCAGCGCCGCGTACGCGATACCGGCGGCGGTACCGGCCTGCACGGCGCTGCTCTTGCCGGTCAGGGCCTGCCGGGCGTCGGCCCGGTCGGTGTCGGTGGGCCGCAGATTCTCGGGCACCCCGGCGAGGGTGAACAGCTCGGCGGGCGGCACGGGCGTGGCACCCAGCTTGATCAGGTCGGGGTGGCTGGTGAACAGCGACTCGGGGTTCATGCCGCCACCGCCGGGGCCAGCGCGACGGCCGGGGCGAGGGTGACGCGCAGGGTCGGAGCGCACGGCCGCATCGGCACCTCACCGAGGTTGAGGCGGGCGTAGGTGGCGCGGATCTGGTCGAGGTCCGGGGTGGTCTTCGCCGAGGCGACCCGCTCGACCTGCCAGCGGCCGTAGACGCCGTCGGGGAGCCGGTCGAGCAGCCGGCGGGCCTTCCGCTTGCCACGGTCCCCGGAGCGGGCCGCCTCACCCGCGAGGTCGAACGCGACCGCCGCCGCGTCGATCACCTCCAGCGGGGGCAGCTCGTCGACGGCGAACAGCACCGGCGACGCGGCCGGCGTCGGCTGGGCCGCGACCGGGGCGGTGGGGACGACCGGAGCCAGCTCGACAGCCGCCGGGAGCTCGGCCGGGCCGAGGCGGTCCAGCAGGCGGACAGCGGCGGCGCAGAGGGCACGCCGGGCGGCGCCAGCGAAACGCTGCCCGAAGGGGCGGCGAGTGGGAACGTAGAACACGCGGGTCCTTCCTGGTGCTGACAGGTGTGATCCGTAGGCCCCGGCCGGAGGGTGAGAGCTCCGGGCGGGGCCGCTTGCGTTATGGGTGACACGGTACCGGACAGTCCGGTGTCCGTCCATACGGTTGTACGCGTGTCAGGATGGACGGGTACCGGCTACCATCTGCGCATGGCGAATCCCCCAAACCTCGACGCGCTGCGCGCGCTGGCGGAGAAAGTCGAGACGGCAGAACGCACGCTCGACGACGCCCGCCGCGAACGCGACGAGGCGATCCGTGATGTCCGGAAGGCGACCACTCACACCGTCGACGAGATCGCCGAGGCCGCTCGGGTCTCGCCATCGACGGTCAAGACCGTGATCCGCGGCATCCGCTGATCCACGAGACGCCCCACAACTGAAGCGGGCCGACCAGGAGTTCGCACCTCCTGACCGGCCCTTGATCGACAACCCTTGTCTGAGAAGGGCCATCAACCCGTGTCCCATCATGCCCGCGGCAGCCTGCCCGAAGGCGGCCAGGACCCGCATCACGGCAGCCCCTCGCCCCGCTGGCGGGTCGAACGCGCCATCGTCGCCTCGGACCTGTCCGCCACCGCCCGGCTGATACTGCTGACGCTGCTCGTCGTCGTCGACTTCCAGACCCTCACCACGCCGCAGGAGTTCACCCCGTCGCTGTCCGGGCTGGCCCGCATGACCGGCCTCGGCCGGTCCACCGTCGCCCGCGAACTCGAGCGCCTGGAACGCGCCGGATGGGTCATCCGCGACCGTCCGTCCCCGGCCGACGCCCGGTCGAAGAAGCATCGGACCTGCTACCGGGTGGCCGTCCCCGCTGGTCTCCCTGTGGGACCAGTCGACCCGTTCGCTGGTCCCTCAGTGGGACCAGCCGACCCCCCGCCGGGTCCCGGAGCGGGACCAGAGCTAGTCCCAGAGCGGGACGGGGGTAGTCCCGCAGCGGGACACAATCAGCACTTCCCAGAACTTCCAGAACAAGCAGCAGCAGCGGAGCCCGACCACGACGAACCCGAACCGCCCCCGCCCGTCGACGAGCGCCCGGCCGCCGAGCACCCGGCCGACTCCACCGAGGCGAACCCGTACGCTGATCTCGCCGGCAGCCTAGTCGCTGACGAGCGGCTTCCGGCCAGCTGGCGGCAGGACGTCGCCTCCGCCCTCGCCCGCGGCTGCGCCCCCGGCCAGATCGTCGACGCCTACCGGGCGCCGCTCTCGGGATCGGTCCGCAGCCCGGCCGCAGTGCGCCGCCGCCGCATCCTCGACCTCCAGCCGACCCCGGCCAACCCGAAGCCGGCGGTCAAACCAACGCCGCCGAACCTCCGCACGATGTGCCGGCTCCACACCCAGCCCGCGCCCTGCCCGGTGTGCGCCGACCTCGCCGCCGACAGCAGCGCCTCGGGCGGGCCCCGGGCCGTCACGGCTGCGGCCCGGACCTGCACTCGCTCGCCGGCCGCCGTGGAGGCCCTCGCCGAGCTGCGCGCCCGACTGCCGCGGGGCCGACGGTGACGGGACCCTGCGCGCAGCGCAACCTACAGGACGCAATACGCTGCCTCGGTACTACAGGAGGATACGGGGGAAACAACGTGAACTACCGAGGTCAGCCTGAGCCGTACCGCGATGCTTACCCACCGGACCGCCGGCACCACCCCGAAGTCCGGCGCCAGGACTACCCACCGCGCCCACGCGGCGAGATCGATCACGGCTACGAACAGACCGTGTGGGAGGCAACCAGCCGATCCCTCGCGGGTCTCGCCTCTGGGGGACGCGCCGCAGACCGCTACCGGATCGCCGGCACCCGCCTGTACGTGACCCGCGGCATCACGACCACGACCACCGAGCAGTACGAAATCGCCCTACTGTTCGATATCGACGTCCGACAGACCCTCGTCCAGAAGGCCCGGAGCATTGGCGACGTGGTCGTGCATGTGCGCCGTGGCTGGGGCCACGACACGGTGATCCTCCAGTCGGTTTCGGAGCCGATGAGAGTGCGGGACATGCTGAATCAGATGGCCGAGCGAGCACAGAGGCACCAGCAGCGGGACTGGTAGTCCGAGGACATCCCGGGCTGCTGCCCGATCCACCGCCCGGACGTCCCGAATCCGAGCCCGGCTCCCGCGTGGCCGGCGTTGAAAATTCAGGCCCGCGACTCAGACTGCGGCGACCCGGCGGCCCAGCTTCTGCACCAGCCCCTCGCGCTGCCACGGCGCGAGCTGACGGTGCAGCGCGCGGGCCCGCTGCTCCACCACCGCGTTCGGGGAGTCTGCTACCGCGTCGAGCGCGGCAATGCCCGACGCCGACGCCGCACCCGGGTTCGCATGGTCGCCGTCTAGGTGGCCGGTAGCAACTGCGAGCATGGCGAGGCCAACGCCTTGGTTGTCGTGGACGAAGGTCGCTGCGGCCCGCTCGCCATGATGGATCGCCGTCCTGCCGGCACCTACGGTGTTCGCTGCGGTGAGTGCCGTATAAAGATCCTCTTCGGCGTCGTTCCATTCGGCATCACCCTTGATCGCCGTCCGCATCGAGGCTCGCATGACCACGATCGCCTCTTCGGCCTGGACTGCGGCCCCGGCGGCGGACGCGGCTAGCGCCTCGTATGCGGCTAGCCGGGCCCGCTGGCCCGGATGAGCGTCACGGCGGCCTTTCGCCGCGAAGTCCGCCGCCGTCGCCCAATGGCCCGCGTCCATCGCAATCCATGACTGCAATCCAGCGACTCGGCCTGTCAGCAGAGGATCGTTCACAGCCGTCGCGTGCTCTTCGGCGATCGCCGCAAACCGTCGGCCAAGACGGCTGTCCCCACCGAAACGTGCGACGGTCGCGAGTTCGGCGGCGAACTGGCCAGCGAGCCGCGTCAGCCGCGGCGCTACAGCGAGCTGCACACGTCGGGCGAGCATTCCTTCTACCTGCTGCCATGCTTTGAATGCCCCGGGAAACAGGATGCTGGGCGCTACGGCGCATAGATCACGGTTGAGGTCAACGAGCTGCGCTTCGAGCTCGGTAAGGGTGAAAGTCGCTGGCCGGGCAGCGTCAATCTGATCGCTGACCGCGCCGGTAGCGGCGAGCACGGTAGCCGCGGTGAGTCCGCCCACCTCAAAGAGCTGGCGTCTGTCCGTCGCCCCCACCCCCCTCGTCGCTACCACTGTCCGCCCCAGGATAGGGAGTAGTCCACCCTCGGGAAGGGCGAGCTTCGCTTCCTTCGCGGCATCCTCGGCCTTCGCCACCTGCCATAAGTAGATCAGCTGCCCCTCGCCGTGCAGCTCCCGGTCAAGCCCTGCTACGACGTGATCGACAGGGAGACGCTTCGGTTTCTGGTGCTGATGGCCCCGCAGCGCCGCGGACACGGTGTACCGGTCGGATCCGATCGCATCGGCGATCTTCGTGTAGCTCGTCGCAGCGCGACGATAGAGCTCCTGCGCGAGGGCCGTGTAGGCGGCCAGCGCGCCTTCCGGAGGGTGATCGGTGGGCACGGTGGGCTCCCTCCCGGCCGCGGCGAATCGAGAGCTGGCAGCTCTCGCGGGGGAGAACTGCTCTCAGTCTGTCGCAGATCTGCGCCGGAGTGTGTCATATCCGTACCGGCGGATGTGCCGGCCGGCACTCGGAGGACAGGGAGGATTCGTGACGCTGACGGGCTCTCCCCGCGGGTTGTTGGCCGGATCGCCGACCATCGGCGGCGGATCGCCGGGCGGGTGGGAGGCGGCCATGCACACCGGGAGGGGGAACGGGCCCCGCCGCTCGCGGGCACCCTCCCCCTCCCGGGCCCTGCCGACGCGCCGGCCCGCCGACGAACACGCCCGCACCCTGGCCGGTATCGCCGGCTACCGGGTGGTGCCCTGCCGTCGGGCCGGCGGCCCCTGAGACCGGGGCCGCCGCCAACGATGCCGGCGGCCCCCTCCATCCCTCCCCACCCGCGAGGTCCCCACGCCCCCGGCTCGTCCCCGGGGTGCCGGCTTGCGGGTGGGGAGGTTCCATCACACGCGAGGAGGCAGACGCATGGGTGGGCGAACCGACCCCGGCCCGGCGGGCACGACGTTGGACTGGCGCCGGGCGGCCTGCGCCCCCGCGGTCCAGTTCGCCCGGAACGGCGCGGACGTCGTCGTGCAATACCGGTATGCCGGTGAGGTCCACGAACTCCGGCTGCCCAACATCATCTGGTCCGGCCTTGTTCAGGAGGCCCGCGTGGAAACGTTTGCCACGCTAACCGCCGACTGGACGCAGTGGGCGGTCGCCGGCGGCCTGGTCCGCCATGTGGACGGTCACGTTGACCTGCGCTACGGCTATCTGGGCCTTCGGGAGATCCGCCTGCCCGCCACGATCTGGGATCAGATCCTCGCCGCGATCCGAGCTCGTGCGGTCGATGGCCTCGACCGATGACAGTGCGGGCCCAGATCTGTCTGGGCTGCCGCGGGTACGGAGTCCGGGTCACCGTTCACGCCACGGTCCTCGGCCGCCCCCTGCCCGACGGGGCGGAGCCGTCCCAGGTCACGGTGTCGCGGAACTCGCGGGGCCAGTACCACATTTCGATCCTGGTCGAGGAGGCCGTCACCGCCCTGCCTGCGACACCGGGGCAGGTCGGGATCGACGTGGGGATCACCAGCCTGGTCACGCTGTCGACCGGCGAGAAGGTCACCAACCCGCGGCACGAGCGCCGCGGCTGCGGCACTGTCCACGACCGGGACGTGAACGCGGCACGCAACATCCTGGCCGCGGGGCTCGCGGGGTCAGCCTGTGGAGACGGAGTGAGACCACCCCGCTCCTGAAGTGGGGAGGCGTCCGTTGGTGAAACAGGAACCTGCACCGCGAGGTGTGGGAATCCCCGGCCTGAAGGCCGGGGAGGAGGTCAACTCGAGACATCTAGACATATCCGAGGAGATGTCATGCCGCCCACAACCATGCCCGCGCCGGCACTCGACTTCATCGCGTTGGAGATCACCGGACGCTGCCAGCTTGCCTGCTCCCACTGCTACGCCGAGTCCGGGCCGACTGCCGGCCACGGGACGATGACCGTCGACGACTGGCACAAGGTCATCGACGACGCGGCCGGGCTCGGCGTCCGCCAGGTAGCGATGATCGGCGGCGAACCGACGCTGCACCCGGCGCTGCCCGACCTGGTCGGCTACGCCCTCGCCGCCGGCCTGACCGTGGAGATCTTCAGCAACCTGGTGCGGGTGCCCGCCGAGCTGTGGCCGACGCTGATGCGCCTCGGGGTGCGGCTGGCCACCAGCTACTATGCGGCCAGCGCGGCTGACCACGACCGGGTCACCGGCCGCGCCGGTTCCCACGCCCTGACCCGGGCGAACCTCATCGAGGTGCTGCGCCGCTCCATCCCCCTGCGGGTCGGCATCGTCGGTGGCGGCGACGCCGCCGACCGGGCGCACTCGGATCTGCTCGGCCTCGGCGTGACGAACATCCGCCGGGACGTGGTCCGCGCGTTCGGCCGGGCGGCCGGCCACGACGGGGCCACGGCGGGCGGCTGCGGACACTGCGGGCTCGGCCGGGCCGCGGTCCTGCCGGACGGCAGGATCACGCCGTGCGTGATGAGCCGCGGCCTCGACGGCGGTAACGTCCGGGACACCCCGCTGGCCGGTCTGCTGGCCGGGAAGCAGTGGCAGGCCGCGGTGGAATCGGTCCCGCGGTCCCGGATGGGCCCGTGCGATCCGGACAGCGACCATGAGAGATGTGGGCCGGTGCATCCCGAGCCGGACCCGAACTGATGGCCGAGCCGTGGCGGGCGCACGCCCGCACCCTGGCCGACGAGATCAGCCATCCCGGATCCCGCTGGTATCCGGTCGTCGCCGACATCCCACGGCACGAGTTCGTGCCCGCGTGGTGGGTGCGAACCGAGAACGGGTGGGACCTGCGCCGCGGCCCGATCGCCGATGTCTACGCCGCCCACCGGTCGCTCGTCACGAGAGTCGGCAAGAACCACGCCGATCACGCCGCCGAGGGCGACAGGCCGATGGGCATGCCGACGTCGTCGGCCACGATGCCTGCGCTGGCCCTGCGCATGTACCAGCACGCCCAACTGGCCGAGGGCCTGAACATCCTGGACGTCGGCACCGGCTCCGGGTACGGGGCGGCGCTACTCGCCCGCCGTTACGACGACCAGCGCATCACCACGATCGACGTCGACCCGTACCTGGTCGCCGCCGCCGCGGACCGCCTCGCCGCCCTCGACCTGCACCCCACCGCCCTGACCGTGGATGCCACCGGTCCGCTGCCCGGCCAGTACGACCGGATCGTCTCCATGGTCTCGGTCCCGTCCATCCCGACGAGCTGGCTGGACGCACTACGCCCGGGGGGGCGGCTGGTCGCCACGATCACCGGCACCTACATGGTCATCACCGTGACGAGCACCCCACGCGGCCGCGTGGGCATGGTCGAGTTCACGCCGGCCGCGTTCATGCGCACCCGCACCGGTGATGACTACCCGCCGAACGCGGTCGACAGCGACCGGCTTGACGAGGCCGACGGCGAGGAGGTGACCACCGGCCGATACCCGGTCGTGGACGTCGCCGAGGCGTGGGAGCTGTCGGCCATGATCGCCCTGGCCGTGCCGGGGGTACGGCACGGCTACCGCAGGGAGGCCGACGGCCGGCACACGGCGATCATGGCCCATTCGGACGGGTCGTGGGCGCGGGCTACCGCGGTCGGCGCCGATCTGCCGACGGTTCACCAGGGCGGGCCGCGCCGACTCTGGGACATTCTCGACGACGTCCGCGACGACTGGCTCCGCCTCGGATACGCCCCGCACCTCGGCGCCAACGCCCGGATCGCCGACGACGGCAGCATCCGGCTCTCCCACGGAGCCTGGACGGCAACCGTGCGCGCCGAATAGGGCGAGAACCTGCTACCAAGTTGCGGCCCAGTGCTCCGGCCTTCAGGCCGGGGGTGAAGGGCCGCGCGGGAAGGCCGCCTCGCGGCCTGAGCGTGCCCTAAACCGGGCGGGTCTGCTCTTCGATGTACCGGCGGAGCACCTCCAGCGGCGCGCCACCGACCGACCCGGCGAAGTACGACCCGGACCAGAGCCGGTTCGCCCGCCAGTAGTGCCGGGCCAGCTCGGGGAACTCCTGGCGCATCCGGCGCGACGACACGCCCTTGAGGCTGTTCACCAGCTTCGACAGGGCGACCTTGGGTGGGAAGTTGACCAGCAGGTGGACATGGTCATGTTCGCCGTTGAACTCGACGAGTTCGGTCTCGAAGTCGACGCACACCGCCCGCATGATCTCTTCCAGTCGGGTGAGGTGCTGATCGTCAAACACCCGATGCCGATACTTCGTGACGAAAACCAAGTGGGCGTGCAGGGCGAAAACGCAGTGCCTGCCAGTGCGAACGTTGAGATCGGTGGCCATAAACCAAGGGTAAACTGGGGGTGTGCAGCTTCGGTACAGCTTCCGGCTCCACCCGACGGCGGGTCAGCGTGCGTCGCTGGCACAGGCGTTCGGGTGCGCCCGGGTCGTGTACAACGACGGCCTGCGCGCCCGGGAGGATGCGCGGGCGGCGGGGCTGCCGTTCCCGAAGACGGGGGACCTGTCGAAGCTGCTGATCACCGAGGCGAAGAAGAGCCCGGAACGGGCTTGGCTCGCAGAGGTGTCCGCGGTGGTGTTGCAGCAGTCGCTGCGCGACCTCGATACGGCCTATCGGAACTTCTTCGACGGGCTGGCCGGGAAACGGCCCCGGATGGGCGCGCCGCGGTTCAAGTCCAAGCGGGACACCCGCCAGTCGGTCAGGTTCACCGCCAACGCCCGCTGGTCGGTCACCACGGGCGGGAAGCTGCGCCTACCGAAGATCGGCGATGTTCCGGTCCGCTGGTCGCGCAGGTTGCCGTCGGCACCGTCGTCGGTGACGGTGATCCGGGACAGCGCAGGCCGGTACTTCGCGAGCTTCGTCGTCGAGGCGGGACAGGTGGACAGCCCGGCGGAGACGACCACCGAGGTCGGTATCGACCTGGGACTCGGCCACTTCGCGGTCCTCTCCGACGGGAGGAAAATCGACTCCCCGCGGTTCCTGCGCCGCACGGAGAAACGTCTCCGCCGGGTGCAACGCGACCTGTCCCGGAAGAAGAAGGGCTCGAAGAACAGGGCCAAGGCTCGGTTGAAGGTCGCCCGGGAGCATGCGCGGGTCGCCGACGCGCGCCGCGAGTTCCATCACCAGCTCTCCACCCGGCTGATCCGCGAGAATCAAGCGGTCGCCGTCGAGGACTTGGCGGTCAACGGGCTCGCGCGCACGCGGTTGGCGAAGTCGGTGCACGACGCCGGCTGGTCGGCGTTCGTCGCCATGCTGGAGTACAAGGCCGCCCGGTACGGCCGGACGTTCGTCCGGATCGGACGGTTCGAGCCGACGTCGCAGGTCTGTTCGGCCTGCGGGGTGAAGGACGGCCCGAAACCGCTGGCGGTCCGGGAGTGGACGTGCCAGGCGTGCGGGTCGGTGTTGGACAGGGATGTGAACGCGGCGGTCAACGTCGCGAAGGCGGCCGGACTGGCCGTGTCTGCCCGTGGAGCGCAGGTAAGACCGGCATCCGTGCCGGCACCGCGCGACGAAGCGGGAACCCACCCGAAGCTCACCCCCACCGGGGCGTAGCAGACGGGAATCTCCGCCCTTCAGGGCGGAGAGGAAGTCAACGTCCCAGACCCGGCCGTCCGGGCCCACGAGGATCGGGACGTGCATGCAGTGCCGGGCGATCCAGCCGAGCCGCTCGCGGTCGCGTGTGACGAGGTCTGCGATCTCGTCGGCCCAGGTCCATGGCCGGTCGTGTGACCCGGGTCGCCAGCGGGCCATGATCTCGTAGGCGGTGAGGGTCTCGGGCGCGGGTGTGGGTTGGGGTCGGCGGCGCGGCCGGAACAGGGCGATCACGCCGTCGCTCCGCTGCGGCATCCGTAGGGCGAGCATCCGTCCGGGTCGCCTTCCTCGTCGAGGGTGTCGAAGATGGTGGGCTGGTAGAGCGCGATCCACTCGGCGCGGGTCAGCTTGTCGATCGGCGCCTGATCGAGCGGCATCCGGGAGCGGTCGAGGTGCTCGTACACGGCCCGCGGCTCCCAGCCGGTGTCGGCGAAGATCGCCGCATCCGGTCGCGGTAGCGCGGCCTCGACGGCGAGGAGCGCGAGCGTGGTGCTCTGGATGCCAGCGCCGAGGGACAGGACGCGGATGGTGGGCTCGCTCATCCGGCCACCTCCGGGGGGTTGCAGCGGCGGGTGGTGCCCTCGGTGGCGCTCACCGGGCACCACCCTCAGCGGCGTGCGGGCACAACCACCCGTGCCGCCGCTCGTAAGAAGCCCCCGCAGGCTGATAAGCGTGACACCGCAGCTCCGGGCACTTCCACGCCGGACCCTCCACCGGCGCGCTGTCCGGGCCGAACGGCTGCCGGTAGATGTGCCACCAGTCCATGTCGTCTGGGTCGGTCACCGTCATGTCGCCGTCGACGACCTCAGCGCCCTCGATCAGCTCATGGTCCTCCTGGAGATCCGCGGTCGCGTACTCGTCTTCGACCCACACCAGGTAGCGAATGGTGGTCTCCGCGATGACCGGCCGGCGGCGGGTCCCGTCGTCATCGTCACCGAGGCCGTCGAGGAGCTGCTCAAGCTCCCAGTCGCCGTCGCGGAGGATTACCCGCTCGGCGGCGGTGGAGGCGCTCACCGGGCGCCCCTTCTGCGTGTGCCTGAGGGGTGCCCGAGGCGGCGCGGGCGAGACGACCGGGGCACGTTACTGCACTGGTCAGACCATAGATGCTGGCGCGCATAACAGATCCTGGTCTGGGAGATGCACAGCTCGCTGGGGAAGTGACTCCTCCGCCGGCTAAAGCCGGCGGCTTCTCAAGCCGCCTGAGCGTCAGCTTGAAGGGCAAGCCCTGCCCTGAGAATGTTGATCGCCGCGTTCTCGTCGGCGTGCGCCGAGTGCCCGCACCTCACGCAGCGGAACTCGGCCTGCGAGGGACGGTTCTCCTTCGCGACGTGCCCGCACTCGGCGCACCGCTGGGAGGTGTGGCGGGCGTTCACCTCAACAACCGTCCGCCCGGCGCTTTCAGCCTTGGCACGCAGCACACCAATCCAGCCATCAGGACATCACCCACCGTCGCCCATCAGGCCACACGCAGACCCCAGCCAGCACCACCGGCACCGATCAACAACGGGACTTCCGAATACTTACGTCCCGGGAGCGGAGGTGGTGCGACAGCTCACCGTGCAGCGGGTGGAAAATCTTCTCAAGGAGACCACAGTCGAGCCCGAGGACAACTTCCTGGACCTGGAGGGCCTCTCCCATCGCGAACACACCGCACCGCCGCTCGGGACGCTCCCGCCGCGCTCCGTTTCCGCTCACGGCTGGTAAGTGCCCGACCTATTTTCGGTGAACATCGCTCCCCGCGACGGGCAGCATGCCCAGTATGTTGCGACCCACCCGCAGCTCCGATCGAGTCAGCCACGAGCGCGAGGCTGTGCACAGCGTTCTGGACGAGGCACTCGTCTGCCACGTCGGCCTGGTCGTACACGGGCAGCCGCATGTCCTGCCCACGATGCACGTCCGCGCCGACGATCTTGTGTACGTGCACGCCTCCAGCGCGGCAAGGCTGGCCATTCTGGCGAGATCCGCGCCGATCCGGATGTGTATGACCGTATCGCTTCTCGACGGCGTTGTCCTGGCTCGTTCCGCTTTCCATCATTCACTGAACTATCGTTCGGTGGTGATCCACGCCGATGCCCGTCTGGTCCGGGACGACGAGGAGAAGACGCGGGCGCTGGCCATGCTGGTGGATCGCGTCGGGGCCGGGCGTTCGGACCAGTGCCGCCACGATCACGACCCCGCCAGCCGGAGATTGGCGAACGTCTTCACCAAGGAGGAACTCATCCACCTCGCTGCCATGAGCCCCCGCCGGACGGGATCGTCGCCCACGATTCCCTCCCACCACAGTCGAGCGACTCACCGTGGGGAGGGTCCCACCAACCCTGCGGAACATGCGTTCGAGGCCGGCCGTGGTTCGATCATTTCGATCCTTATCTGGCATCGTTCCTGGTCAGTTGCCGCGTCCCGACCGGGCGGACGGTGATTTCAGGGCCTTCGACCAAGACCGATCGGTTCTTCTGCTGCCGTGTCAGGTCCACCCTTTTTCTGATCATGATCTTGGCCTGGGTGAATACGGTTCGCGATCTGTCGCTTGAGATCCAGCACTGTGGAACGGTGCTGGTCACGGCCTCGCGAGTTGGTTCGAGTCCCGGCTGGACGACCATGTTGCGATCACGCGAACGGCGTCCGATCAGCCGAGGTGTTGAGCGGTGGCTACTTCGGAGGACAGCCACGGTAGCCGCGGGCAGCTGCTGGGGCCACGGCAAGAGTGTGCAGGGCACCCTGTTCGCCGACGGCCCGGGCAGCGACGAAGGGAACGGTCACGTCCAGTTGCCGTCCAGCATGCCGATGGCACCGGCCGGGAGTCGCCGTTCACGTCAGGCGGCAGGACCATGCTCTTCGCCCTGAACCACTTCATGTCGGTGGTCTCCTTGGCGGACCTCCCCGATTCGGCGGTGATCATGGTTGACGCGTCCCGCGCACGGCTGTTCGGCAACCTCGACGAGTTGGCGGCAACCTCGACGAGTTGGCGGCTACCTCAACGAGTTGGCGGCTACCTCAACGAGTTGGCGGCTACCTCGCGGCTGGTGGTGCACCGCCCGGCCGGCAGCAGGCACCCCCGGGTGCCGGAGGCCGTGTACCCCATCGACTATGGCTACCTGGAGGGCGCCGTGGCCGCGGACGGTGACGGTGACGGCGTGGGCGTCTTCCGCGGCAGTGCTGTCGGTGCTGGCGTGGTGGGATTCTTCGTGACGGCGGATCCGGGCACGTGTGACGTGGAGGTCAAGGTTTTGATCGACTGCACCGGCGGCGAGATCGACCGGGTGCGGGGCTGCTCGACGACGTCCTGGGTATCGGGGGCCTGCTCGTGCGGCTGACGTCGACCATGAGGTTTCCTGCCTGTCTGGCTCGCTCCGTCCGTCACGCGGGGTTGATGCCGTACCACTGCGACTGGGCGAAGATCTCCTCCGTTGACGGCACCGGCGCGTCCGGGCCGGGCATGTCAAGGCCGGGCGCGGGGTCGCCGATGGCGACGACCAGGTCCGCGAACGAGGCGGGCGCGTTGATCAGCAGGGTGCGGGCAGGCTGGTCGGCGTTGACGAAGCGGTGCGGGACCCCCCGCGGCAGGAAGAGCAGCGAGCCGGGCCCGGCCTCCCACGCGTCGTCGCCGCAGTGCACCTCCAGGTGCCCGTCGATCAGGAAGAACACCTCGTCGGAGTCGCGGTGCACGTGTGGCGGGGGCGCGTAGCCGGGCGGAACGCGGTGGTCGACGATGTCGAGGTTGCCGGTGGTGACCGAGCCCATCACCTTGGTCAGGCTGAGGGTGCCGAGCCAGTGATAGGGGTTGCCCTCATCCGGGCCAAGGACGTAGCCGCGCGTCGCGGGCTGCGTCGCCGGCTGCGTCGCCGGGCTGGCGGTGTGCGGGGTGAAGCTCATCGTTCCTCCTCGGTCGTTCAGATCCGGTCGTTGAACAGGGTGATGGCCGCGGCGAGCCGCTCGGGCTCTTCCTCGGGCAGGAAATGCCCGGCGCCGTCGAGGATGGACGTGCTAAGGCGCGAGGCCACCGGCGACAGCATCCGGCCGACCTGCTGGCCCAGGCCCCGTTCGCCGCCCACGGCGAGGACGGGGACGGGGGTCGGGTGTACGAGCAGCGGCTCGGTTTGCGCGATGCTGGCGAACGCGGCGCGGTAGACGCCCATGGAGCCGAGTACCCCGGCCGGCCCGGAGAAGGTGCGCAGGTATTCGGCCACCGTGGCCTCGTCGAACGCACGGGGCGCTCCCGCCGGGCCGTCGTAGAACCAGCGCAGGAAGGCTTCCTCACGCCCCACGATCAGTGCCTGCGGCACTCCCGGGGCCAGCGGCAAGATCCACCACCACATGGACCCTGTGGTCATGGTGCCCGGGGCGTAGGCCAGGACGTCCCGCAACGGGCCGCCGAGCATGGTGGGCGCCTCGGCGTAGACCAGGCCTCGGGTCTCTTCTGGGTGGCTGGCGGCCCACAGCAGGGCCGGGGGCGCCCCCATGTCGTGCCCGACGTGCAGGATGGGCCGGCCGGCGCCGAACCCGCTGCGGGCGGTCAGGGCGCGGACCTGCTCGGCCAGCGCGCGTGCGCTGTAGGGATCGGTGCCGCCCGGCTTGTCGCTGTCGCCGTAGCCGAGCATGTCGATGACGAGGACGCGCATTCCGGCGTCGGCCAGGGCGGGGGCGACCCCGCGCCAGGCGTAGCCGGTGGCGAGGAAGCCATGCCACAGCAGCACCGGGGTCCCGTCGTCTGGGCCGCCGGTCCAGTAGTGCAGGCGGTGGCCGCCGACCCGGGCGTATTCCGATCGCAAGCCGCGGATCGGCGGCGCCGGGTCGGCCGGGGCCCCCAGGCTCGGCGTGCTTGTCGGTTCCTGAACCACTGGTCCTCCTCTCGCGTTACTGAGTTCCTGTACGCCTCCGAGCGTACTACAAGGTCTTGTGAAATCAAGATGCTGTAATATCAACGTGTGATTACTACAAGGTGCTTGGGCTATAGTGACGCCATGGCAGGTCAGGCAGGTCAGGCAGGTCAGGCAGGTCAGGCAGGTCAGGCAGGTCAGGAGGACCGTTGGGAGCACTGGCTCGTGCACTTGCTGTGGGCCGTCTCGATCCGCACGTCGCTGCTGGGAGAAGCCGCGCTCGGGGACAGTCCGCTCTCGCTGGCCAGCCTGGGAATGCTGGAGAATCTCAACGCGCGCCCGGGCCTCACCATCGCCGAGCTCAGCCGGCGCGCACCACAGACCCAGCAGGCGCTGAGCCAGATCGCCGCGCGGCTGGAAAAGCTCGGCTGCATCGAGCGCAAGCTGGTTCCCGGCAGCCGCGGCATCGGCCTGTACCTCACTGACGCGGGCGCCCGCGCCCGCGTCAGTGCCCACGAGACGGTTGAGGCATTCGAGGCGCATATTGCCGACGCCCTGGGCACCGACCGGTATCAGCGTCTGATCGAGTCGCTCGCGGCGGCGCAGCCGATCATCCGGGCGCTGAAGCCTGAGCCCGCCGCAGCCGTCGAGGCAACCTAGCCATCCCACGGCTCCAACTGTTAAGCGGCGATCTTGTCCGGACCGTTCCCGGCGGCGGTACGGCGGATCATCTACCCGACGAACCCGCACACAGAGAACCTGACAGCACCCGCGCCGCTATGACGACCTGGCGCGCGTGGCGGTGGTCGCCGCGGCCACCGCCACCCCGCCCGGGCCCGCCGTCACCTGGACTCATGCGGCGATCTCCGCCCAGGTCGCGGGCACCGTCTTCGCCCCGATATCCGCCTCTCAGGTCGGCAGGATCCTGGCCGGCCTGGATCTCAAGCCGCACAAGGTGACCGGATGGCTCACCCGCCACCGTGCCGACGGGGGCGGATCGCCAGTGCCGAGGTGGTGAACAATTGGCAGCATGGGCGACCAGCGAGATCCCGGCAGGCGGGAGCGACCTCGGCCAGACCGGGCGACCACCGGGGAGGCCGATCCACCGAACCCGGTCGAGCCACCGCCTCCGGCCGGACGGGCACATCCCGTCGCACCACCGCCTCCGGCGGATCCGCCGCGTCCCCTCGATCTCAACGCCGACCTCGGCGAGGGTTTCGGGGTCTGGCGCCTCACCGAGGACGAGGCCCTACTCGACCTGGTCACCAGCGCCAACATCGCCTGCGGGTTCCATGCCGGCGACCCCGCGACGATGCGGCGGACGTGCGAGCAGGCGGTCCGCTGCGGAGTCCGCATCGGCGCCCAGGTCAGCTACCGCGACCTCGCCGGCTTCGGTCGTCGCCGCATCGACATGGACCCCGACGATCTACGTGACGACGTCCTCTATCAGCTCGGCGCGCTGGACGCCTTCGCCCGGACGGCCGGCGACCGGGTTCGCTACGTCAAGCCGCACGGCGCCCTCTACAACGCCATCGTCACCGACGAGGAGCAGGCGCAGGCCGTCGTCGAGGCCATCCGCTGCTACGACGCGACGCTGCCGGTCCTGGGCCTGCCCGGATCGGCGTGGTTGCGGCGCGCGAGCGAGGCCGGCCTGACCGCGGTCGGCGAGGCGTTCGCCGACCGCGACTACACGGCCGCGGGCACTCTGGTCTCCCGGCGCACGGCCGGCGCCGTCCTGCACGATCCCGACGTCATCGTCGCGCGCGGCGTGCGGATGGCGATCAAGGGCGTGGTCGTCAGCCAGCAGGGCACACCGGTGGACGTCGGCGCCCGCTCTCTCTGCGTGCACGGGGACACGCCGGGCGCGGTCGAGATGGTCAGACGGCTGCGCCAAGCCCTGTTCGACGCGGGTGTCCCCCTGATCCCGTTCAGCTGAGAGGATCGCGATGCGCATCCTGCCCTGCGGTGACGAGGCACTGCTCGTCGAGGTGGCCGGCCTGACCGAGGCCGAGGCCCTCTACGCGCGGCTGCGGCGGATCGCCCCGGTCGGGATCATCCAACTGGTTCCCGCGGCGCGGACGGTGCTGGTCGCGTTCGATCCCGCGGCGACCGACGCCAGACGCCTGAGCGCCGCCCTGCTGCGCGCCGCCGGGGCTCAGCCCGGCACGTCCGGCCCCACGCCCTCCTCCGGCCCCACGCCCTCCTCCGGCCCCGCGCCGCAGGCCGGTCCCCCGCTCGACCGGGACGTCGTGACGATACCGGTGCACTACGACGGTCCCGATCTGGCCGAGGTCGCCCGGCTCAGCGGACTGACTCCGGCGCAGGTCGTGGACCGGCACGTACGTGGCCGGCACCGGGTCGCGTTCTGTGGCTTCGCTCCCGGCTTCGCCTACATCGCGGGCCTCGACCCGGCGCTGCGCGTGCCACGCCGGGACAGCCCGCGCACCCGGGTCCCCGCGGGCGCGGTCGCCATCGCCGACGAGTTCAGCGGTGTCTACCCGCGGACCTCGCCCGGCGGATGGCGGCTGATTGGCCATACCGACCTGCGGGTCTTCGATCCCGACCGGGAGCCGCCCGCCGTGCTGGCCCCGGGCACGCGGGTGCGGTTCATCGCCGACGCCGACGCCATCGCTGACGCCGCCCGGTCGATGTCGTGATCGAAATGTCATGATCGGGATTTCATGATCGAAATCGTCGCGCCAGGTCCGTTCGCCACGGTCCAGGATCTCGGCCGGCCCGGGCTCGCGCACCTGGGCATCACCCGGTCCGGCGCGGCCGACCGTCGCAGTCTGCTGCTGGCGAACCGGCTCGTCGGCAACGTCGCGACCGCGGCGGCGGTCGAGCTCACCTACGGCGGCCTCACCGCACGGTTCACGGATCCGGCGCTGATCGCGCTGACCGGCGCGCCGTGCCCGCTGGAACTCGCCGGTCGCCAGATCAGCATGTACTCCCCGGTGGACGTGCCCGCCGGCGCGCTGTTGCGGATCGGGGCACCCGACCGGGGCCTGCGCACCTACCTCGGAATTCGCGGGGGGATCGGTGTCCCCCCGGTGCTCGGCTCACGATCGAGTGACACCCTCTCCGGGATCGGTCCGCAACCGCTGAGCACCGGTCGGCGGCTGCCGCGGGCGGCCGACAGCGCGGACCCGCCAACCGTCGACCTCGCCCCGCTCGCCCAGTACCCGGACGAACCGACCCTGCGGGTCCTCGCCGGCCCCCGCGACGACTGGTTCACCGCGGACGCGCTGCCCACGCTGTTCTCCGCGTCCTATGAGGTGACGGCCCAGAGCGACCGGGTCGGCGTACGGCTCGTCGGGCCGGCGCCGCGCCGCCGGATCACCGCGGAGCTGCCCTCGGAGGCCGTCGTCACCGGGGGGATCCAGATCCCCCCGGACGGGCGGCCGGTCCTCTTCCTCGTCGACCATCCGGTCACCGGGGGTTATCCCATGCTGGGCGTCGTCGCGTCCGAGGATCTGCACCTGGCCGCGCAATGCCGGCCCGGCCAGCGCATCCGGTTCCGGCCCTACCACAGCTGGACCACACGATGACAGGCGAGGAGCGCCACACGCGGAATTAGTTATCTTTGCTCGTATTGCTCCCGGGGGGGAGACCCGAGGAGGCCTTATGGGTTCGGTTCGGCTGGGTTCGCTTCGGTTCACGACCGTCATCGCCGCCGCGTCCGTGGCCGCCCTCGCAGCGGCGCTCACCACGGCCTGCCAGGCGTTTCCCGCCGGCAGGGCAGCGTCGGCGACGCCGTCTACGGGAGCCCGGGCCGACCAGGAGATCACGATCGCCGCGACTCCCGTCCCGCCGCACCCGTCCGGGGCGGCGCGCACGGAGCTCACCGCAGGGTCGTTCGCCCAGCCGACCACGCACCCGACCACGCACCCGACCACGCACCCGACCACGCACCCGACCGCGGAGCCGGTCGCGGAGCCGGCGAGGACATCGTCGACGGCGTCGTCCGGCCTGTCCACGGCCACGGCCACGACCACGACCCCGCTACCGTCGCGGACCGACGAACCGTCCGCGGGCCTGCCGGACGCTACCCGCCTGCCGGTTCCGGTGCAGGCACCCCTCGTCGCACCGGACACGAGCGTCGCACCGGACACGAGCGTCGCACCGGGCACGAGCGTCGCGCTGGGCACGAGCACGTCCGCGCCGGCTCCGAGGCGGACGCCGCCCGTCGCCCCGCCCCGGACCGGCACCGAGGCCGCCGAGGTGGTCCGGTTGACCAACATCGAGCGGGCCCGAGCGGGCTGCGGCGCGCTGACGGTCGACGCCCGGCTGGCAGCCGCGGCGCAGGCGCACAGCACCGACATGGCGGCGAACGGCTACTTCGGCTACACCGGTAGGGACGGTCGCGGCCTCGACAAGCGGCTGGCCGCCCGCGGATACACCGCCGATCTCGTCGGGGAGAACATCGCCGCCGGATCGCTCACCGCGGCTCGGACCGTGCAGATGTGGATGGACAGCGCCGATCGGCGGGCGACCATCCTCACCTGTGCCTTCACCGCCATCGGCGTGGGCTACGCCACCGGCGGCGCGTACGGCACCTACTGGACGCAGGACTTCGCCGGCGCCGACCCACGAAACCACTCCGGGCCGAGGCACCCGGCCGGCCCTGAGACGCACGGCCGGCCCTGAGACGCACGGCCGGCCCTGAGACGCACGGCCGGCCCTGAGACGCACGGCCGGCCCTGAGACGCACGCTTCCCCTGTTCCTCCCCGATGGATCCTTCCGTCAGCGGTGGCTGCGGCGCCGATGACGGCCGAACGCGCCCGTGCGTTCCTCGGCCCCCTCGGCCGGGGCCCCCTCGGCCGGGGCCGGGGCACTGAGGCGGTCGCTGGGATAGACCTCCGACTCCGCCAGGGGGCCCGGACGCATGGCCGCCTGCTCCCGCAGTTCCCGCTGACGGCGCGCCGCGGCCACGTCGCGCACCCCCCGCACGCTCAGCCGACCCCACGCGGTCGAACCGAGAAAGAGGATCACGGCGCCGAGGCCGTAGAAGAAACTGATCCAGACGAGCGCCTGCCGGGCGGACCCACCGACCGGCCGGCCGAGCGCGCCGAGGTCCCAGGGTCCCGCCAGCGTCGGGCCGACGACGAACCAGGCGCCGGCGACGATCGCGAGCCACGCACCCAGCGCGGCGGTGCCCCGGGTGGAGCTCATCAGCAGCAGGAACCCACCGACGAATGTGGCGGCACCCGGCAGCACCTCCAACCAGAAGCGGGCCGACGTCCAGGTCCAGGCGCTGTTCGGGGTGAAGGCGAAGTCGAAGTACGGCCCGACGAACGGAATCAGCGCCCCCCACACGCCCAGGAGCATCAGCAGCAGACCACTGACCACACCCCGGCTGCGGGGAATATGCCAGGCGCCCAACCAGGGGGAGTCGATGTCGGCGACGTGGGTCATCGGGAGCTCCTTCCGTGGCCAACGCCAGGAACGTGCCCCGCCCGGTGCCGATGAACCCTCACCGACGGCGAACCCCGATCCACGAAACACCAGGTCACCATCACCGCCGGTCGCGGCCCGGGACGCGGCCGCGCCGCGGTCAGCGAGCGCACGATCCGCGGCGTGCCCGGTCGGGCCCAGTCCCGGGGGTCCACGTCCCAGCCGATCGCGGTCATGCCGAGGTTCGCGGCCGCGGCGAGCACGGCCGGCGACCAGTCACCACCCGGCGCGCGGAAGAGCCGGGGCGGTTTCCCACCCGCGTCGACGATGACCGACTGGGCGCGGACCATCTCGGCCCGGATCTGCGCCGGTGTGCGATGACTGAACGGCTGGGGATGGGTCATCGCGTGGTTACAGACGGAGTGCCCTTCGGCGATGATGCGGCCCACCAGGTCCCGGTGCGCGTGTGCCTGGGCCCCGACCAGGCAGAACGTTGCCTGGACCCGGTTGCGGCGCAAGACGTCGAGCATCCGCGGCGTCCACACCGGATGCGGACCGTCGTCGATCGTCAGGGCGACCGCGGCCGACAAGCACCCGCGCGAAGGAACGAGACGGTCGGGCTTCGGATCAAGCACGTCAGGCCCCATCACGTCAGGCCCTATCACGTCAGGCCACGTCGGAGTCGTGCTGTGGATCGGGCGCACTCTTTCGACACGCATGATGTCGAGGCCACGATGCCGACAATCCGGACGAATCGTCGTCTGTTAACATAAATATGCCACACAGTCCACCGATATCCGACGATCATTAGGCAACAATCGACGCCCGCCGTGCAGGAGGACCGCTCATGGCATGGCCAGCCGCTCCGGCGGGAACCATCCCGGGCACGTCCGTCGCCGGGGCATCCACCACGGAGGCCACCCCGAACCCGGCGCCCCCGGTCTCGCCCGCCCACGTCCCGGCCGCCGCGTCCCCGGTCGGCCAGCGGGTGCGGGTACCCAAGACCGCGGAACTCGTCGCCAGCCAGCTGCGGCGGCGGATCATCCGCGGCGAGCTCAGCGAGGGTGACGCCCTACCGCCCGAACCCACGCTGATGGCGCAGTTCGGAGTCTCGCGCCCCACCCTGCGCGAGGCGTTCCGGGTGCTGGAGGCGGAAGCGCTGATCTTCGTGCGGCGCGGGGCCCACGGCGGCGCGCGGGTCCACACCCCGAGCCCCGAGGTTGCCGCGCGCTACGCCGGTCTCGTCCTCGAACACCGCGGCGCCACCCTGGGCGACGTCCACCAGGCCTGTGCCGTCATCGAGCCGCCGTGCGCGGCGCTGCTCGCCGAACGGCGTGATCCCGCCGACGTCGCCCGGCTGCGCCAGCTCCTCCACGAGGGTGACGAGGCCGCCGACCATCCCGTCGCGCTCGCCTCGGCCCAGGCCGCCTTTCACCTGGCCGTGGTGGAGCTGACCGGAAACAAGTCACTGACCGTGATCACCGGGATGCTCCTGCATCTCGTGGAGCTCACAAACAGCCACGGCGGTCACCCCGGTGCCGACAACCGTCCGGAGGAGACCAGCCTTGCCGCGGTCGCCGCCGATGACCGATCGTCCGCCCGTGCGACCCGCCGGATCCACGCCACGCTCATCGACCTCATCGAGGCCGGCGACACGCAGGGCGCCGCCGATCTCTGGCACCGGCACCTCGCCGCCCCCGACCACGCGATCCCCGGCGGTCCGGCCGACCGGTGCGTGCTGGACCTGCTCGGCTGAATCGAACTGTAGAGGGTTGGGCACGCTCTGGAGACCGTCAACCTTCTACATTTTCGACGGATCGACGGATCGGTGGGCGGCGGGCCACACCGTCCACTGGGTCACCGGCCTCGCCGGGCGCCATCCGGTGAAGCCACCGATCGGGGCCGCCCGACTCACTGACAACCGGACCAGATCACCGCCCAGGCGGGCATGCCAGGAGACGAGGAGCGCCTCGGATTCGAGGGTGACGGCGTTGGCGACGAGCCGGCCACGTCCGCCCAGCGCCGCCCAGCAGGCGTCGAGCAGCCCGGGGGTCGTGAGGCCGCCCCCGATGAAGACCGCATCCGGCGCCGGCAGCCCGGCCAGGGCCTCGGGCGCCCGGCCGGGCACGATCCGCAGCGCCGGCACGCCGAGAGCCGTGGCATTGCGCCGGATCCGGTCGGCGCGCTCCGCCCGCGGCTCGATCGCGATCGCGCGACAGGTGCCATGGGTGCGCATCCACTCGATCGCGATGCTGCCCGAGCCCGATCCGACGTCCCACAGCAGTTCGCCCGGGACCGGTCCGAGCCGGGCCAGGGTCACCGCCCGGATCTCCCGCCTGGTGATCTGACCGTCGTGCTCGAACGCGTCATCAGGCAAGCCCGGCGTCCGCGAGCGGTGCGGGGCGGACGGCGTGGGCACCGGCTCGACGGCGACGACGTTGAGGTCCGCCGGCTCGCGCAACGGCACCTGCGGCACGACCGACCCTTGCGACACAGCTGACCCCGGCGGCACGGCCGAGGCGGCCCCGCCCGGGTGCTCCACGGCGGCCGGTGCCCGAACCCAGGCCCGGGCACCGGCCTCGACCCAGGCGGAGGCGGGGGCGCTCTGGTACGCCTCGTCCGGCCCCCCGAGCCGGTCGAGAACCGTCAGCAGGCTCTCGCCGTACCCGCGCCCGACGAGCAAGGTGGCGAACTCGACGGGCGTGGCCCGGTCGGAGCTGAGGACGAGCAGCCGTCGACGCGGCGCCAGTGCGGCCTGCACCTGCGCGAGGGGACGTCCGACCGCGCTCACCACGTCAACGTCGTCCACGGCCCACCCGAGCCGCGCGCAGGCCAGGGAGAGCGACGAAGGATGGGGCAGGACCCGCACCCGGTGCGCTCCCAGCAGCCGGACCAGAGTGGTGCCGATCCCAAAGAACATCGGATCACCACTCGCGAGAACACAGAGCTCACCCTGCCCCGCCTGAGCGCCGGTGCCGGCGTGCCCGGCCAGCAGGCGGGGCAGGGCCGGCAGCAGCGGGGACGGCCACGACACCCGCCGGCCTCCAACGGGCTGGCCGTCGATCCTTTCGGGCACGAGGGCAAGCTGGCGATCGGCGCCGAACAGCACGGCGGCCCCGCGCACCACCTCACGTGCCGTCGGCGCCAGCCCCGCCCAGCCGTCGGCCCCGATACCTACCACGGTGACGCGCACAGCGGAGGGGATGGAGTCGGCGAAGCTGGAGTCGGCGGAACTCACCGGCCCGGGGGACCCGGATCCGGTGACGTCACCGGATCCGGGCGCGGTCGCCGACGTGGCGGCAGTATCGGTCGCCGACGTGGCGGCAGTGTCGGACACAACAGGCGAGCGTAGCGCGTCGGCCAGGAGGATCAAGAATAGCTGTGCGCCTCGTCCGGACAGGCCTGGTCGGCGACCTCCGCCACCTGCCCCGCGACCGCGTCCCACCACCGAGCCGCGGCAGCGGTCCGCGGGTATATCAGCCGCCGCCGGGCACGGCGGCCGCCGGCGGCCATGGGATGGAAAATCACCGCCGTATCGGGTAGCAATTCCTGGTGAAATGCGATCCCCGACACGTTGCACGCCGGCTCCGCGATCGGTGTGGCCTTCGAAGTCCTGATCACCTACGAACCCAGGAACAGGAAGAGCAGACATCTGTACGCCAAGGTACCAGGAGCGCTCCGGGACCTGCGCATAGGATGGCCGGGTAAATTCTCACATGGCCCGATCGCGCCAGGACGTTTGAAGCCCAAACGCAGCGTCGGGCACCATGGCGTTCATGCTTGTTCACACGTGACCGACGACACGCACCCCGGCCGGCATGGTCGTACCCTGAGGAGATGGGGGCGTCACACTCTCTACGGAGAGCGGACGGCTCCGCGCTCCGACTCCTCGCCGGTTGCCTGAGCCATGCCCTTCCGCGTCCAGAGGAGATATTCCAAGTCGTTCTCGGCCCCGGCTTTCCGGGACTTTGTCCCACTCCGTACCGAGCGCTGACGGCTGGCCCTGGCTTTGGTCCGTGGCGGCCTTCTTCGTTGTCCGTCGACCCGTGGCCGAAACGAACGAAGGCGAACGCCCGGCGACGGACGCGGCTGTCGCCGACGCGTCGTTTCCTCATTGCATAGGACGCTGGGAGTTTGCATGCGCGATACGCGCGAAATCCAGGCACGATCGCCGCGCGGCACCGGTGGTGGGGCGAGCGAGGCGTGGCGTCTGCGGCTGACCGGCCGATCGGAGACGGCCCAGCGCGAGCTCCTGCTGGACCTGATAGCCGGCCGGGTCGCCGTGCTGACCGAGCGCAGCGGCGACGCGGCCATCCTCGGCCGGGAGTCCTCCTGGCGTGGTCTCGGGGTGTACCGCGGCATCGCCGATCGGCTGCGAGACGAACTGTCCGCTGCGACGGGTCTGCGCCTGCCCGCGACGCTGTTGTTCGACCGGCCCTCCCCCGAGGCCCTCGCCGACCATCTGCGCCGTGAGTTGCTGGGTATCGACGAGCCCGCCGCCGTCCCCGCCGCCGTCCCCGCGGCCGTCCCGCCGGCCACCGCCGTTCCTGCCACCGGCGAGGTCGGCTCGGAGCCGTTCCGGGGCCATGATCCCGTAGTCATCATCGGCATGGCCTGCCGGCTGCCCGGCGGCGTCGACTCACCGCAAGCCCTGTGGGACCTGGTGCGAGAGGGCCGGGATGCCGTCGGCGGCCTGCCCGACGACCGGGGCTGGGACCTCGACGCGCTCTACGATCCTGATCCCGATCAGCCTGGCACCGCCTACACCCGCCATGGCGGGTTCCTGCCCGGCATCGCGCTGTTCGACCCGGGATTCTTCGGTATCGGTCCGCGCGAGGCACATGCCGTGGACCCGCAGCAGCGGCTGATGCTGGAGATCTCCTGGGAGGTGCTGGAGCACGCGGGCATCGACCCACGGTCGCTGCGGGGCAGCCGGACCGGCGTCTTCACCGGGGTGTCGCTGCAGGACTATGGCCCCGCCTGGCATGCGGCGCCCGCCGAAGCCCAGGGACAACTACTCACCGGCAACGCCTCCGGCGTGATCGCCGGCCGCGTCTCCTACACGCTTGGCCTGGAAGGGCCCGCGTTGACCATCGACACCCAGTGTTCCTCGTCCCTGGTGGCGGTGCATCTGGCCGGCCATGCGCTGCGGGCCGGCGAATGCGACCTCGCCTTGGCCGGTGGGGTGACCGTGATGTCGACCCCAGGGATCCTGGTGGAGTTCAGCCGCAAGCGGGGCCTGGCGTCGGACGGGCGCTGCAAGGCGTTCTCCGCCGACGCCGACGGCACCGGCTGGGCCGACGGCGCGGGCGTGCTGCTGCTGGAACGGCTTTCCGACGCCCGCCGTAACGGCCATCACGTCCTCGCGGTCCTGCGTGGCACCGCGATCAACCAGGACGGCGCCAGCAACGGGATGACCGCGCCGAACGGCCTGTCCCAGCAGCGCCTGATCCGCCAGGCGCTGGCCAACGCCGGGCTGCGCGCCGCCGACGTCGACGCGGTGGAGGCGCACGGCACCGGCACGACGCTCGGTGACCCGATCGAGGCCCAGGCCGTCATTGCCACCTACGGCCAGGACCGTGCGGCACGGCGGCCCGTCTACCTCGGGTCCCTGAAGTCGAACATCGGCCACACCCAGGCCGCCGCCGGCGTCGCCGGGATCATCAAGATGGTGCAGGCGATGCGGCACGGCGTCCTGCCGCGGACCCTGCACGTGCGCGAGGCGTCCCCGCACGTGGACTGGTCGGCGGGCGACGTCGCCCTGCTCACTGGAAACGTCCCCTGGCAGCGCCGGGACGGCCGGCCGCGACGGGCGGCGGTGTCGGCGTTCGGGGTAAGCGGCACCAACGCTCACGCCGTGATCGAGGAAGCACCACCCGGGCCGGGAACGGACGCCATGGGTGCGGACCGCGCCGGAGAGAACCCGGCGAGCGCCCCGGTGCCTGTCGTCCTGTCCGGCCGCTGCGACGCGGCGCTACGTTCGGCGGCCGCCCGGCTCGGCGCGCACCTGGAGCGCCATCCCGAGATCTCTCCCCTGGACGCGGGATACACCATGGCGGGTCGCACCCACTTCGAGCACCGTGCCGTCGCCGTCGTCCGCGGATCGGCGGCGTGCGGCAGCGGCACACACCTGACCGGGACCGGGACCCTGACCGGGACCCTGGCTGCTCTGGCCGAGGCCCGTCCCAGCGCCGGGCTGGTCCTGGGCACGGTCCGACCAGCGCTCCGCCGAAGCGGAACCGCCCGGGGGGCAACCGCCTTCCTGTTCACCGGCCAGGGCAGCCAACGCCCCGGGATGGGCCGCGAACTCCATGCGACCTACCCGGTCTTCGCCAACGCCCTCGACGACGTCTGTGCCCACTTTGCGCCGCATCTCGAACACCCACTGCGCGACGTCATGTTCGCCCCCGCCGGTTCCCCGGGCGCGGCGGCGCTCGACCGCACCGAGTACACCCAGCCCGCGCTGTTCGCCTTCGAGACCGCGCTGTTCCGGCTCCTCGAATCCTGGGGTCTCGCCCCGGGGATCCTCGCCGGGCACTCCATCGGCGAGCTCACCGCCGCCCACGTCGCCGGAGTGTGGACCCTCGACGACGCCTGCGCTCTCGTCGCGGCCCGCGGCCGGCTCATGCAGGCCTGCCGCGCCGGCGGAGCCATGACCGCCATCCGCGCCGGCGAGGCGGAGGTCGCCGAGTCCCTCGCCGGACTCGCCGGGCGGGTCGAGATCGCCACCGTCAACGGCCCGAGCGCCACCGTCATCGCCGGCGACGCCGACCTCGTCGAACGCGTCGCCGTCGGCTGGGCCGAGCGCGGCCGCGCCATCAGGCGGCTGACGGTCAGCCACGCCTTTCACTCCCCGCACATGGACGACATGCTCGACCGGTTCCGAGCCGTCGCCGAGAAGATCACCTACTCCCCGCCGGCCATCCCCGTCGTCTCCACCCGGACCGGCGACCTCGACCTCCAGGCCGGGCTCACCACCCCCGACCACTGGGTACGCCACGTCCGCGAACCCGTCCGTTTCCTCGACGCCGCCCGTCGCCTGCACCGCGAAGGCGCCGTCGCCTACCTCGAACTCGGTCCCGACGCCGTCCTGACCGCGCTCCTGCCGGCCTGCCTAGCCGCCGACGCCCAGCGCACCGAGAAGACCCAGCGCACCCAAAGCACCCAAAGCACCCGGGACGCCCAGAACACCCGCGACGCCCGGGACACGGTGGCCGCGGCGGCGTCCCGCGCCGGCCGCCCCGAACCCGACACCCTCCTCACCGCCCTGGCTGAGCTGCACGTCCACGGCGTCGACGTCGACTGGCGCGCCCTGTACCGGGGACGCGGCGCCCGGCACCGGGAGCTGCCCACCTACCCGTTCCAGCGCAGGCGCTACTGGCTCGACGGGACCACCGCTGTCCCCGCGCCCCGTAGCCCGACCGTCGGGACGGCCCGCGCGGCGGACCCGGACGGCTGGTCTTACCGCACCGAGTGGCGGCCCCTGGACTCCGAGGACGTCACCACCGCCGTGACGGCCCAGGCCATCGCCGTGACGGCCCAGGCCACCGCGACGCCACCGCTGTCCGGCGTGTGGCCGGTGCTGACCCCGGCCGCCGCCGTCGACGAGGACATGCTCTCCCGCATCTGCTGGATCATCGAACGCCTCGGCGGCACGGCCGTCACCCTCACCCTCACCGGCGACGACGCCGACCGCGCCCGGGTCGCGGCGCTGCTGTCGAACGCCATACCGCTGCCCGACGCCATACCGCCGTCGGGCGCCATACCGCCGTCGGGCGGCGGCCCCGCCGGGAAGAAGACGGTGCAGGCGGTACGCGGCGTCCTGTCCCTGCTCGCCCTCGACGACACGCCGCACCGCATCCATCCGGCGCTGACCACCGGGCTCGCCCTCACCGTCCCGCTCGTCCAGGCGCTACACGACCTCGACGTGTCCGCACCGCTGTGGTGCGTCACCCGCGGCGCGGTCACCACCGGTCCCGACGACCCCGTCACCACCCCGGACCAGGCCATGATGTGGGGACTCGGCCGCGCCCTCGCCCTGGAGGACCCCGACGCCTGGGGCGGTCTGATCGACATCCCGACCAACCTCGACGATCAGACGCTGGCGTGGTTCGGCTCCGCCCTCACCGCCCCCGGTAGCGAGGACCAGCTCGCCGCCCGTGCCACCGGGCTGTTGGTACCCCGCCTCGTCAGAGCCGACACCGTCGGTGCAGCAGACAACACCGTCGGTGCACCGACCGACACCGTCCCGCCAGCGTGGCGGCCTCACGGCACGGTCCTGATCACCGGTGGCACCGGCGCCCTCGGCGCGCATGCCGCCCGCCGGCTCGCCCGCGACGGTGCGCGCCGGATCGTCCTCGTCAGCCGCCGTGGCCCCGCGGCTGCGGGGGCGGAGGACCTACGCGCCGAACTCGCCGCCCTCGGCGCCGAGGCGACCATCGAGGCCTGCGACGTGGGAGAGCACGAACAGCTCGCCGCCCTGCTGCGGAGACTGGCCAAGGCGGGCCGGCCGGTGTCCGCCGTCGTGCACGCGGCCGGTGTCATGGGGCAGGTGACCGCCCTACACAAACTCGATCTCGGGGAGTTCGCGGAGGTCGTGGCCGGAAAGGTCGCCGGCGCCGCCGGCCTCGACCGGCTACTCGACGGCACCGGCGGGATCACCGGCACCAGCGACACCAGCGGCACCAGGCTGGAGGCCTTCGTCCTGTTCTCGTCGGTGTCGGCGACCTGGGGCAGTGGCGGCCAGGCCGCCTACAGCGCGGGCAACGCCTACCTCGACGCCCTCGCCGCGCGGCGGCACGCGCTTGGTCTCGCCGCCACCTCTGTCGCGTTCGGCCCGTGGGCCGATGCCGGAATGGGCGCCGAGGCCACGTTCCGTGACTACCTGGGCCGCCGTGGCCTGACCCCGCTGCCCCCCGACGCGGCGGTCACCGCGCTCACCCGGGCGGTCGCGGGCGGGCAGGCCGCGCTCACCGTCGCCGACGTCGACTGGGAGCGCTTCCTCCCACCCTTCACCGCCGCCCGCCCCGGGCGTTTCTTCGACGATCTATGGAGCCGGTCCACGACGGCCGGACCCGAGGGGGACGCCGACCCGACCGGCACCGACGCGCCCCCCGCCCGGGTGGACTACGGGACGCTGCCCGGGCCTGCCCGCGCCCGCGCGCTGTTCGACCTCGTGCGGGCGGAGGCCGCGGCCATCCTCGGGTACCCGTCGCCCGACGACGTGGACCCGCAGCGCCGCTTCCTCGAACTCGGCTTCGACTCACTGGCCTCGGTTCAGCTCAGCCGCCGACTGGCCGCCGCCACCGGCCTCACCCTGGCCACGCCCGTCGTCTTCGAGCATCCGACGGTCTGCGAGCTCACCCGCCATCTCGATACCCTTGCCACCCTCGCCACCCAGCGGCACCCGGACATCATGCCCGGCGGACCCCCCGCGCGGGCCGGGACGCAGGTCGCGCCGATCGGCGTGCGCGAGCTGTACCGGCAGGCGTGCACGGACGGCAAGTTCGCCGAGGGCGTCGGTGTCCTGCGGGCCGCCGCCCGGCTCAGGCCCGTCTTCCGCACCGTCGAGGCCTTCGGCGCGCCCGCCGCGCCGGTGAGACTCGCCTCGGGTCCGGCCAGGCCCACCATCGTCTGCCTGCCCTCGATGGTTGCCCCGTCGGGACCGCACAACTTCGCCCGCCTCGCCCTGCACCTGCATGGCCGGCGGGACGTGTACGCGCTGCCGCATCCCGGATTCGGCGACGGGGAGCTGCTTCCGGCCACCGCGGATCTCGTCGTCGACCTGCATGCCGAGACCATCGCCCGGGCGTTCGACGAGATCCCCCTCGTGCTAGCGGGTTACTCCTCGGGTGGCTGGCTGGCACATGCGATCGCGGCCCGGCTGGAGACCCGCGGGATCCACCCCAGGGCGGTGGTGCTGCTCGACACGTGGCTGCCCGGGGACCGCATCCCCGAGGGTGACATCCAGGAGGAGCTTCGCGGCGTCGCCCTCAACGACCAGGCCTTCGCGCTGATGACGGAGGCACAGGTCACCGCGCAGGGCGCCTACCTGGACCTGTTCGAGGGCTGGCGGCCGACCGCCGTCAACGCGCCGGTCGTCCTCGTCCGGGCGATGGAGCGCATGCCCCAGCAGGCGGTCGCCGAGAACCCCGACGGGGAGGGCCAGGCCTGGGTGACCGACTGGGTGATGGAGCACGAAAGGCTCGACGCCGCCGGCAATCACCAGACGATGATGAACGAACACGCCGCCTCCACCGCCGCGGTCCTCCACCAGTGGCTCACAGAACTGGAGCGGCCCACGGAACTGGAGCGGCCCACAGAACTGGAGCGGCGCTGATGCATCGACGCGCACCGCACCTCGGCGGCGGTCTGGGCGGAGCTGAGCGTTGACGGGTTCGGCCATGGGAGCATGACGGAGTGACCCTGCTCCCACTGCCTGCCGGCGAGCACGACGGCCCCGCCGTCCGGGTCGGGGAGGTCGAGTTCACCCGCGCAGAGCTCTTCGCGGCCGCGTCCGTCGTCGCCGGTCGGGTGGCCGGCGCGCCGGCGGTGGCCGTGCACGCCGAGGCGACGATGGCCACCGTCGTCTCGGTCGTCGGCTGCCTGCTCGCCGGGGTGCCGGCGGTACCCGTGCCGCCTGACTCCGGGCCGCGGGAACGCGGTCACATCCTGCGCGACTCGGGCGCCGCCCTGCTGCTCGGCAGGCCCGCCTGGGACAACCTCGCGATCCCCACCGTGCCGGTCGATCTCACCGCACGGTCGGGGTCTGCCGGCTCCGGCTCCGGGTCCGGGTCCGGGGAAACCGGACCGGCGCTCATCCTCTACACCTCCGGGACGACCGGAGCCCCCAAGGGCGTGGTGCTGTCCGCCCCGGCCATCGCCGCCGATCTGGACGCCCTCGCCGACGCCTGGGCCTGGACGCCCGAGGACACGCTCGTGCACGGGCTGCCGCTGTTCCACGTCCACGGCCTGGTCCTGGGTGTGCTCGGGGCGCTGCGGGTCGGCAGCCGGTTGATCCACACCGTCCGCCCGACCCCGACGGCGTACGCGGCGGCCGGGGGGACCCTGTACTTCGGCGTGCCGACCGTGTGGTCCCGGGTCTGCGACGATCCGACCACCGCCCGCGCCCTGGTCTCGGCCCGGCTGCTCGTCTCGGGCAGTGCCCCCCTGCCGAGGCCGGTGATCGACCGGCTCACCGGGCTCACCGGCCTCGCCCCGATCGAACGGTACGGGATGACCGAGACGTTGATCACCATCAGCGCCCGGGCGGACGGGGAGCGCCGGGCGGGCTGGGTCGGTACCACCCTGCCGGGGGTGCGGGCCCGGCTCGTGGACGACGAGACGGGGACCGAGCTGCCCGCGGACGGGGAGAGCATCGGCGAGTTGCAGGTCCGCGGTGCCACCCTGTTCGACGGGTACCTGGGGCGCCCGGAGGTCACCGCCGCGTCGTTCACCGCGGACGGCTGGTTCCGCACCGGTGACGCCGCGGTCGTCGCCCCGGACGGCCACCACCGAATCGTCGGGCGCCGATCCACCGACCTCATCAAGAGCGGCGGTTACCGGGTGGGCGCGGGCGAGGTCGAGGCCGTACTGCTGGCCCACCCGGCCGTGCGCGAGGCCGCCGTCGTCGGGCTGCCGGACGACGACCTCGGGCAGCGCATCGCCGCCTTCGTCGTCGCCCCCGACCTGGCCGGTGCGGCGGGCGGGGCACCAGGCGGGATACCGGGCAGGGCGTCGGACGGGACACCGAGCGAGACGGCAAACGAGACGGCGAGCGAGGCGCTCATCGACTTCGTGGCGCGGGAGCTGTCCATCCACAAGCGGCCCCGGGAGATCCACCTGGTGGCCGAGCTCCCCCGCAACTCGATGGGCAAGATCCGCAAGTCCGCCCTGGCTCCCCCGGAAACGCCCTGAGTGCAGGTCACGGCGTCGAGGAGAGCGGGCTCGAAGCGCTCACCTCACCGGGGCGGGAGGCCCTGCGGTCCCGGCTCGCCCGCGCTCTGGCGGGCTGACCGGCCCGGCGGGGCTGGCGGGGCTGGCGGGACCGGCCGGCAGGCCCGTGGCGAGGCCGCGGTAGAACGCGCTGGTCGCCATCAGCTCCTCGTGCGAGCCCTGCGCGACCACGCGGCCCTCGTTCAGCACGAGGATGAAATCCGCGGCCCGCACCGTGGAGATCCGGTGGGCGATGACCAGCAGTGCCCGCTCGGCGGCGATCCGGCTCATCGCGCGAGTGAGCGCCTGCTCGTTGACGCTGTCCAGCTGGGCCGTGGGCTCGTCCAGGAGCAGCACCGCGGGCTGAGCGAGCAGCGCGCGGGCGATCGCGACCCGCTGCCGTTCCCCGCCGGAGAGCAGCACACCATGATCACCGACCGGAGTCCGGAGCCGCTCGGGCAGCCGGTCGGTGAAGTCCCGCAGCCCCGCCGTGGCCAGGACCGCGGCGATCTGCTCCTCGGTCGCATCCGGCGCCGCATAGGTGATGTTGTCCCGCAGGCTGCCGTGCAGCACCGGGGTGTTCTGCTCGACCAGCCCGACCCACCCCCGGGCGGTCGCGCGGGGCATCGCGCGGACGTCGTGGCCGGCGAACAGAATCATTCCGGCGTCCGGCTCGTAGAAGCGCTCGACAAGCTCCAGGATGGTGGACTTGCCGGCACCGGACGGCCCGACCAGCGCGACGTGCCCGCGAGACGGCACCGTGAACGACACCCCGCGCAGCACTGGCGTCTGCGCGTAGCCGAACCAGACGTCACGGAACTCGATCGACGGCGCCCGCGGGTTCGGCGTCTCCCCTCGTGACGAGAACGAGGACGACACTCGCGACGAGGACAAGGGCGACAATGGTGCCGGCGGGCGCGTCCCGCCGGGGGCCACGACCGCGACGGTGCGCAGCGGACCGCGCACGGACTCGTCGTCGCCTTCCCGGGGCAGCGCGAACACCGCGTTGACCCGCGACAGCGCCCCCATCCCCCGCTGGATGGTCGCCGCCGCCTCGATGAGCTGCGACAACGGCATCACCAGGTAGGTGGCATACAGCAGGAAGGCGACCAGGCTGCCGAGCGAGGCCGAACCGCGCGCCACCAGGACCCCGCCGACCAGGAGCACGACCAGCACACTTCCCTGCACCGCGAGCTGCATCGCGGGGGCGATGATCGAGTCCAGCTTCGCCATCCGGAGGCCGGCCTGGTAGGCGGCCGCGGCGTGGTCGCCGATGCGCGCGGCCTCCCGCCCCTCGGCGCGGTTCGCCCGCACGGTACGGATCGCGGCGAGGGCGCGCTCCAGGTCGGCGGTCATGCCGCCGACGCTGGCCTGCCCACGTTCGGACACCGTCCTGATCCGGGACAGCGCGCCGAGTACCACGACCCCGGCCACCGCCACCACCCCGAGCACGAGCAGGAACAGCCAGGGGTTCAACCAGATCATCAGGGCGACGGCGCCGACGACGCCGATCACGCTGGTGACCAGGGCGGTGAAGCTGTACGCCACCGCCTCCCGCACCACGGTCGTGTCGGTGTTCGCACGAGAGATCAGATCCCCGATCCGCCGCGTGTCGAACACCCGCATGCGCAGCCGCAGCAGGTGGCCGATCAGGCTGGTGCGCAGGCCGAGCAGGACGCCCTGGCCGACGCGCTCGAGCAGGTAGTGCCCGGCGGTGTCGATCACCGCCTGGCCGACGAACAGACCCAGCAGCGCCCCGATGAGCCAGCCGGGAACACCCCCCGCCTGCGCGGCGTCGATCACCCGCATCACGAGCAGCGGTTGGAGCACCCCGACGGCGGTGCCAACCACGGTCAGCGCCGTGGCGATCGCCACCGCCCCGCGACGGCCGCGCAGCAGCGCCCAGAGTTCCGTGACGCCCCGCGACGCAGGCCCCCGGGCAGCTCCCCGGCCCTCCCCCTCAACGACGTACGCCCTCGTCACGAGGCACGCCCCTTCCCCGAAGCCCGCCACTCCCACGGAGCCCGCCACTCCCACGGAGCCCGCCCACGCGACGGAGCCAGCCCACGCGACGCGGCCCGGTTACCGTTCCCGGACCGACGCTGAGCAGCGGCCGCAGGTAGCCTGCCGGCATCGACTCCCCGACGATCACTCCGTCCGCCTCGACCCACGCGTGCGCGGCGAACGGCGCGATGGTGCGCACCCCCACACGCCACGTCGGGAACGTTCCGGTCAACCGGCACAGCAGGGCGGTCGCTATCGAGCGGGGAACACAGCCCCGCGCGCCGCGGCAGGTGAGGCTCACGGCTGTCACCGCCTGCCGGGCGGCGAGCGCGGTGCCATAGTCGGCCGGGCGGGCGCCCGCGCCCACCCCCGTGAGCACCCGGCAGATGCGGGCCGGCGACTGGGTCGCGAGCACCCGCGCGATCCCCACGGCGACCAGCGCGCCGAGCCGACGAGCGAGGGACGGTTTCGCCTCCGGCCGCTCGACCACCATCGGCGCGGTCACCGGGCCCGCGTCCGGGGATCGCAGACCGCCTCGGTCTCGGGTGACCATCGGGACTCGGGCTCGGCCTCGATGAGGCCCACGTCCGCGAGTTGGGCGAGCAGACCCTCCACGTCGCGGCGCGCCGTCTCCGGGTCAACCTCGCTGGTCTCACACAGCCCGCGGACGGCGGCTGCCGTGTCACCGCCGTCGAGCAGGATCCGCAGCACCAGGTCACCCGAGGGGTTGAGGGTCCAGTATCGGCCGTTGTCGATATGGAGGAGCACCGCTCCGTACTGGGTCGGCGCCCGCACCACGTCAGGCCGCAGCGTCACCATGATCACTCACTCCTCCGGTAGCTCAGTCAGGGCCCCGCCGGCTCGCGAGCACCCGCAGCCACGCGTCCGCCGCGAACGTCGGTCGCAGCGCCTGGTGGCGATGACCAGGTACGGACGAAGATCGGCACGCCTGGCGCAGCGCGTCCGACTCGATCAGGCCGAGATCGGCCAACGGGCTGTCATCGCACAGCTTCACCAGGACGTCCTGGCTGGTGCGCAGGCCCTGATCCTCCTCGGCGGCGGTATCCGCCTTGGTCTCGCGGCGCAGGCATTCCTGCGGCACCAGCCGGCGCATGGCCTCCTGCAGTAGCGGTTTGTACTCCCACGGACCGGTGCGCTCTTCGGGCCGCACCGCCAGCACCGCCCGGACCACCCGCTCGTCGAGGAAGGGTGCGGCGAGCGGCGGGCCGACCGGATCGGCGAGCTGGTCGAACAACCGGAACACCGCCGCGCCAGCGCGGATGGCGAAGAGATCGGCGTGGCCGTCCCGGGTCTCGGCCAGCGGCCGGGCGCGCCGGACGGCCTCCGCGAACGCTCCGGCCAGCAAGTCGAGGGCCGTCGGCGTGAGCCAACCCGGGACCACAGGCGGAAAGGCCCAGTCGAGCGAGGCCAGGACGCCCGGGTGGGATCGGCCGGAACCGGCCGGACGGCGCGCGTGGCCGACCGTGGCACGGCGGGCCTGGTCGAGCGCATCGGCCATGTCGGCGAGGCAGTCCCGGTAGCCGCGCGGGCGCATCATTCGCAGGCACGCCATCCACGGCCAGCCCTCCTGCGCTCGGTGTCCGCGCAGGTCGTGCAGCGCCCGCCGGGGCCGGCGGCGCAACAACCGGGGGAGGTAGGCGGGACAGCCGTAGGCGACCTCGTCACCACCGAACCCGGTGAGGTGCACCCGCGGCCCGTACAGCGCGACCCGGTCAAGACCCGCGCGCAGCTTCGCCCGGTCGCCGATGCCGACGAACGGCCGGTCGAGCGGTTCGTCGGCGTCGGCGATGCCGTCGTAAACGAGGGGAAGCCCGGCGGCGGGCAGGATCTCGCGCGTGACGCCAGGGAGCGTGGCCGCGGCCCGCGCGGCGTCGTCGTCACCGGGATCGGGGGCGATCCCGGTGAGCGCGACCACGTCGGCGGGGCCGCGCGCGGCCAGGCAGCACACCGAGGTGGAGCTCAGTCCGCCCGACAGATCACAGCTCACTGTCCCGCCGCCGGCGACCCGCGCCGCCACGGCCTCGGCGAGAGCCGCCCGCAGGGTCGGCGCCCCCTCCGTGCGGGACCGCACCGGTGCCGGTCGACGCCACCACCGCAGGACGGTGGCCTTCTCGTCAGGGCCGACGAGAAGGTAGTGATCCGGGGGCAGCGCGTCGATCGACTCCCAGAGCACCAGGTCATCGAGCGGATGGGGCGGTGACGGGTCGAGCAGCGACAAAGCCAGCGCCGTCCGGTTCAGCGGGGCGCCCGTGAGCCGGGCAAGCACGTCGGCGCGGTCGGCGGCGACCAGGTGGCTGCCCAACCGGGCGGTGAAGACCCGCCGGGTTCCCGTCGGGCTGCCCTGGACGCGACGGTGGCTGTCGATTTCGGCGATCACGTGGTAGTCGCCGGCCACGGCGCGCGCGAGGTCGAGAGCGTGCACGTCACGGGCCGAGAGAAGCAGCCGCAGGAGCTGTCGCGCGTTGGTCGCGGCACACCCGATCAGGGCCAGCCGCGAGCGCCCGGCGACGGCACTGACCATGGCATCGTCCGGCCAGTTGCCGACGATCCACGGCCGCCCGGAGGCATACCGCAGCATGCGACGAGCCCCCGGCGGACGCACGACGGGATCACGGTCGGCCAGCACCAGAAACCAGCAGGACGGAATCGGGACCACCGCCACCCCGGCCGCCGTCACGCAAAACGCCGCCAGGAGTAGTCACGCCCCCAGCCCCAGCGGCCGTTCGTCACTGCGGCGAAGCTGCCGGCATCTTCCAGTCGCGGGGGGAGGTAGATAGCCTTCATCGTCTTCTCCTCAGCGGTTTCCGCGCGCCCTCGCCCCGGTGGCGTGCGCCCCGGTGGCGATACACGGCGGCGCCGCGCGCGTGGCCCGGGCGCCGGCCGGCTGGTCCAGCCCGTATGGTTGAAATTCCCCCGCCGGGTTCACTGGCGGTTCAGCTGACTTCCGGCGCACGACTCGGCCGGCACGGCCGTGGCATCAGGTGACCCACGAGTCCGGATTCAGTACATGCTGATGGGCACGCCGCAGTTCGACACCGGGCTCGATCCCGAGTTCGGTCACCAGCCGCCGGTAGACCGTCTGGTACTCGGCCAGTGCCTCGGCCCGCCGGCCGGTGTGTTCCAACGCAAGGATCAGCTGGGCCCAGAGACGTTCCCGGGTCGGATGTTCGACCGTGAGCGCCCGCAGGGTCGGCAGCACCCGGTCGTACTCGCCGAGGGCCAGGCGGGCGTCGATCAGGTCCTCGCACACCGCCCAGCGAGCCTCCTCCAGCCGGAGGACCTCCGCGCCCGCGATCTCCGCCGGGAGCTCGTCGAAGGCGTCCCCCCGCCACAGCGCGAGGGCGCCTTCGAAAAACCCGGCGGCGCGTTCCGGCGAGCCGGCGCGCACGGCGGCGCGGCCCTGCTCGGCGGCCGATTCGAACCGCTTAGCGTCGATCTCACCGGACGCGACGACCAGGCGGTACTCCCCCGGCCGGCTCTCGATGCGCCCGGGGCCGTTCCCCCCGGCTCCGGACGTGTCCAGGGGCGGCCGGAGGGTGTGCCGCAGCTCCGAGAGATAAGTCTTGATGTTGCCCCCGGCGGAGCGCGGCGGGGCATCCTGCCAGAGCGCGAGCCGCATCCCGTCCACACTCACCCACTGGCCGGCGTGCAGCAGCAGGGTCAGCAGCAGTATGCGCTTCTTGCGCTGGTCGATGCGGACCTGCTCGCCCGAGGATCGCCGCACCTCCAGCGGCCCCAGGACCGCGAACAGGAGACCGGCCCCGGTCACGGAGGATGCGTTCGGACTCGCCTCAGGTAGGTAGTCGTCGAGCATCGTGGCTCTCATCGATCGGGCCCCCGTTTCGGTTTTCCCGTGCGGGCCGGCTGGTCCCGTGCGGGCCGGCTGGTCCCGCCCGGGCCGGTGCCGTCTCCCGACCCGGTGCTCCCGGCCGGGTGCTGGCCCGGTGGCTGAATACCCCCACCTCACCCCGGGTAGTCATCCGGTGCGTGCGGATATCGAGCAGCGCCCTCGGGCGGGTCGGGAACACCGGCCGGCGGCAGCGGAGCCCGGTCGGCGGGCCTCGATCAGAGTCAGATCCCGAGCTTCGCCCGCGTCTGCGGTCCGACGATCCCGTCAACCACCAGACCGTGCTTCAGCTGGAAGTCCTTGACCATGTGGTTGGTCTGGTACCCGAACTTCCCATCCACGCTGATCGGGTAGCCAAGGCTGGCGAGCCTCTTCTGGATCTGGTGGACGTCGAGGCGGAACCCGAGGCCGACGGCCAGCGACGGGTAGCGGGCCGCGGGTGCCACCACGGCCGCACGCACCGGGGCAGCCAGCGAGGAGTAGGAGATGTTCGTGAACCGCACGCCGCGCGAGACGGCCGCCGCCGCCGCCTGTCCCCGGGCCAGGTAGCGGTAGTGCAGGCCGTTGGTGTAGGCGCTCCAGGCGGTGATGCCCTGGCCTTCACAGACCTTCTTCGCCGCCCAGGCGTTGACGGCCGGGTCGTAGAGGTTGCGGTTACCCACCCAGCCGGCGTGGGCCCGCATGTTGATCTGCCACAGGCCGCGCGAGTCCTCGCCGTAGGTGGCGTGGGCGTAGGGGTTGCCGCCGGACTCCGCAAGAGCCACCGCGACCCAGGTGGCCAGCGGAACGCCGCGGCAGCCGGGCAGTCCCGCGTTCGCGGCCGCGCTGGCGATCGTCACATCGGGGACCGTGGTGGCGGCCCTGGCCGGGCTCGCGGTGGCGAACATGCCGGCGCCGGCGCCGATCACACCGACGGCGGCGACAACGGCGCCCCGGGTCCGGGTGGAACGTTTCCGATGCTTTCCCTTGGCCATTTCTTTGACATCTCATTTCGGTGTCGTCGAACACAGACGGGTGATCGAGGGGAGGGATGCCGCTCGAAGGAGGGCGAGCGGAGACGACCGCGCTGGAGAAGGGCAGCACCCAGTGCCGGTCTGCCGGTGCGCCGAGAGGCCGTCCGGGGACGACCGGGGACGACCGATCGACGCGCCCTGGGGATCCCGGGGTCGATGGGCTGAACAGCACGGCAGGCGGCCGTGGTCATTCCGTTCCAGGCCTGGCGGGCCCGGTGGACGGCAGGGGTCAGCCGACCACAGACGACGAGGCCGGGTGGCTTTCAGCCGAGCTGGTGGTATGGCGCGTCAGCGCGATCGGCCGGTACGGGCACCGACCGGATGGCACGTTCTCGCGAAGACGTCAGGGCGAGAACGGCGCCCCGTATGGCGGGGACGCACCGCGGGTCGCGCCGAACGGCGTCACGGTCCAGAAGACCGGAGCCGAGCGTTCCTGAAACACAGGCAACGTCGAGTCCTTCCCGTACGCCTGCGAGGTTAGCTGTCGGGTTCGGGCCGGGAAGCCCGGCCGTTTCCGCGGCGTGCGCGTAACGGCTTAACCCCAAGGGTGGCCCGCAACGAGCCACCCGGAGGAACGTGGTTCCCCCGCTTCTGCCCAAGATCTCTCGGAGGGAGCTGCGGACCGTGGACAGAACTCGGCGTCGGCCCGGAGCTGTTGATACCCCGCAACCGTAGCGAACTACAGACCGTAGTGACAAGTACGAGTTGTGCCGAATCTGGGCGCATGTTGGTCACGATGCGTGCATAACGCTGCGATGCCGCAACTCTCGGACATCAATAGCAGCTACCGGTAGCGACGCAGATCACCCGTCACGACCGGATCTTGGCGATATGGCCGGTCTGTCGAGACGGGGACCGGTGGCCACGAGGTCCGGTAGTCACCGGGACCGCCCGGCCGTCCGGCAACCCAACCCCGGCAACCACGGCAACCACGGCAAGCGGGAAGCCTGGCCCGGGGGTCGGGTGGCGTGCGGACGGGTACGCAAACGCGAACGGCGCAGGCTTCGAGCCTGCGGCTCGAAGCCTGCGCCGTTGAAAAACGGACGATGCGGTACGGGACGGACGACTGACCCGCGGATTCGCGTGATTCGCGCCGGCACCCGCCGAGGAAACACCTGCTGAGCGGTTGGGCCTCCCGCGAAGGCACACCCCGATCGGACCGGCACGCGGGCGCGCCCGGCACCGGGCGAGATCAGTCGACCGACCGGTCCCGCTGCCGTTGCCGTGGGGCCAGCCGCGAGACACGGAGATTCTCGAGGAACAGCAGGATGTGCGCGCCGACCGCACGCCGGCCGGGGCCGGCGAGCACGCCATGCCCCCCGGGCAGCGACGCCAGCCGGGCCCGGCGCGCGGTCCGCGTCATCATGCGCGCCAGCGCAAGCGGGCTGACCTCGTCGCGCTCGGCATGGAGCAACAGGATCGGCAGGTCGGGAAGCGACCGTGGGATCGGTTGTCCCGGATCCTCGCCCGCGATCTTCCGGTACACCAGCGGCAGGTCGAGCAACACGAGGGCATCCGGCCGGACCGCTGGCGAACCGGCGCCGACCAACGCCCGCAGGGCCCCGCTGTCCGAACCCAGCAGGACGAACGGACCATCGGGGGCACGCGCCTCACCAAGGGCGAGGACGGTGTCTCTCCCATGGTCGAGAAACGTCACCTGATAGCCGTCGAGCGCGAGCCGGAAAGCTAGGCCCTCGAAATGTTCGGCGGATTCTCCACGACCGGGAAGAAGGACCACACTGGCTCTTCTCGAGTGGGTGGGATCACCACTGGGCCAGTAACGGGTTCCCGGCCCCCCCACATATCCACGGGGGCGCGGATGAAAGTATGACGACGAAACCATGGACGACACAGCATGCTCCGATCGGAAACCGTCCAGAGATGTACCCGGTACTGACCGGACATCGATACCGAGGCGGCTGGCGTCCACGCAGGCGATGACGATCTACGGACAGACCTATCGAGTGACCGTGAATCAGGAGAACGCCAGGGAGAACACCGAGAGCGAGGGAAATCCGAGGAGGCTAGTAAAGCACGTGAAGCGGCCGGGTCGGACAACCGGACGAGGCCGCTCGCAGGAAGTCAATGTGGCCACGGACGACCAGGGGGGTCATCCGACCCACCGAGGAGAACATGACCATATTTTGCCTATCCGACGGCTACCTGTCAACATGGTCAATATTGTTACTCAGGTGTTTCACCCCATGTCCGCCCGAGGATACGTAACCGTAGCCACCGGTCGTGACCGAGGCCGCGCATCATGTGCCGCGCATCATGTGCCGCGCATCATGTGCCACGCGCCGCCGCACAGCCGGACGCCGGGGCGGAGTCGGGTGACCGCCGGCTGCGCCCCGGCGCCGTCGGGCCGGACGCGGCTCAGGCGGCGGCGCCCACCATCGTGTTGCAGCTCTCCGCGCAGGACCGGCATGCGCCGGCGAGCTTGGCGAGCTGCTGATCCTGCGGCATCCTCTCGCACATCTCAGCGCACATCACGCAGATCCGCGCGCACATCGCGCACATTTCCCCGTGCATCGGCGACATCCGGCACATCATGTCGGCGCAGGTCCTGGTGACGGCCGCGCAGTCCATCATCAGCCGCATGTTCGCCGACTCCATCATGGCGCCCGGCATGTCCATGCAGTAGGAGATCGTCTCCTCGCACAGAGCCGAGCAGGACATACACTCCTCGATGGCCTTCCGCATGTTCTTATTGATCATTTCAGCGTGCTGCATGAGAACCCTCCAGGCATTGGAGACGCGGCACCCCGTACCAGCGAACGGCCCGGACCACCTGACGGCAGCCGGCAGCGGGGCCCCTACGACGATAGCTTTCGGGGGCCGATCCGCATCTCGGTCAATCGCCGTCCCAGAATGGATCCGACGAAATCCCGCGAGCCATACTAAGGGTATTTCTTTTGATATTTCGTGAACATTCCGGAAAACGGGAGAGTCAGCCGGGCGGCGACACCGCGGGCCGCTCGGGAACGATTCTCGGCACCTCTTCCATCACCATGGTGGGGCGGACCAGCTTCCCGGGCAGCCGCGGGTGGGGCAGCACCGCGCGACCGCCAAGGAACACTCCGCTCACAGCGTCCGGCCGCTCGAAGATCGACAGGTCCCCGGGGTCCGCGTCGAGCAGGATCGCGTCGAAGGCGGAGCCGACGGCGATGCGGCCGGCTCCCTCACCCAGTCCGAAGAGCCGGGCTCCGGTCGCGGTCGCGGCGAGCAGCGCCTCGGGTGGGGTGAGCCCGGCATGGCGCAGCCGGCTGATCTCGGCCAGGTTCGCGCCGTGCCGGGTGCGGTGCCGGGCGTCGCTGCCGAGCGCGATCGGCACCCCCGCCGCACGGGCGACCGCGATCGTGCCGGCCAGCGCGGCCTCGGTGGCCTCGGCTCGGTCCGCCGCCCAGCCCGGCAGCACTCCGGTGGCCGCCAGCGCCGCCAGGTCCTGGTAGGGCGACAGGGTGGGGACGAGCGTCACCCCGGCGGCCGCCATGGCGGCCGCCACGGGCTCGGTGAGCCCGATGCCGTGTTCGATGGAACGCGCTCCGGCTGCGACCGCGGCCTCGATCGACCGCTCGCCCAAGGCGTGCATCATCACCGGACGTCCGTACCGCCGGGCCTCCGCGACGGCGGCCGCAAGCTCCACCGGGCTGAACTGCGGCTCGGGCTGCCCCGGCCGGGCGGACATCACCCCGCCGCTCGCGTAGATCATGATCCAGTCCGCACCCGCCCGCAGAATGCCCCGCACCGAGGCCGGCAGGCTGCCCGCCTCGGTAACGGTATGCGGGGGCCGGCCGGGATAGTCCGGCATGAGAAGATCTTCGGCCGACTCCAGCCCGGGACCGATGATCGCCCCGTCACCGTGCCGCCCGGACCGGCTCAGCCCGACGACGGACACGGCAAGCCGAGGTCCGGGCACGGTGCCCGCGCTGACCGCGTCCCGGATGCCGGCGTCGGCGCCGCCGGCGTCCCGCAGGTGTGTGACACCGGCCGCCAACGACGCCCGCAACGCGGCGGCGGTCTGCAGGACCCGGGTGGACAGCGACGCCGTCGCCAGCTCGAACGGATCATAGGTGGACTGCGTGACGTGGGCGTGGCAGTCGACGACCCCTGGCATCAGCCACAGGTCGTGGGCGTCAACGTCGACGGCGTCCCGGTCAAGACCGAGTCGCGTGCCGACCGCATGGATGATCCCGCCGCCGACGGCGACGTCGGTCGGCTCACCGAAGCGCCCGGTCCTGTCGAGGACGTGCACCCCCCGCAGGACGAAGGCCTCGGCCGCCTCTGATCGTCCGGGCACCGTCGACCGCCCGGACTCGGGACGCCCGGACTCGGACTGTTCCGTCGCGGTGGATCGCCCGTGCGCCGGAGGCTGCTCCGGAGTCAGGGATTGTTCCGATGATGCCGGGGGATCGGTCATGACCAGCGCCGTTCCTGCCGTTGACGACGACCTCCAACGCCTCGTTCCGGCCGGATCGAGCACCGACCGACAAACGCGCGGAGGCGGATGTCAGATCGAAGGTCGAGGCCGGGGTGCGGGAGGTCCGGATGTTCCGGAGGTCATCCGGATGTCAACGGGGACAGGCCGCCGTGTTGACGCGGCAGGTGTCGATGTGACGGCGATGAGTGAGTTCGACCGCGCGGCCACCCGGCCGAGGCCACAGCGTTACCGTGATCCCGCACCGGTCGTCCGACACGACGTCTCCTTCACTCGGCCCCGGATTCACTCGGCCCCGGATGACCGCGCTCAATATCATCTATCATACTCCCCCGTAATCACCGGTCCCGGATGACGCAAAGGGTCGAGGGACGAGCCGGCCAGGTCCGCTCACTGGCAAGCAACTCGTAGGAACGGACGCGATCCGCGTGCTAGCAGGCGATCGCGATGATCATCTTCTCGTCCACGCTCGATCGGCGGGCCCACACCTCGATGTCGGCCCGCTCGGCCGCCGGCACCGGCGGGTGCGGCCTCCGACGACGGCGCGGTCGGGACGAGAGATCGAGCCCGGGCAACGGCACACGATCGGCCTGCGGCGTTGACGGCAGGTTGACCGCCGTGGTGAGATCATTCGGTGTTCAGTCCGGCCGTTCTCGTTACGCGTGGCCACGTCGACTTCTCCCTGGTGAGTTCCGCCATCTGTACCGCGCGCTGAGCCGCGCGGCGGACGCGCTCGTCCGGCGCGCCCTCAGCGCGTTCCCGAGATCCACCGCTTCGGTCCGCTCCCTCGGCCTGGCCGGCCGTCGAGCCGGCGCGGCCGGAGGCCGGCGCGGCCAGCACCCCGCTCTCCTCACCTCGGCGCCCGCCGACTCGGAGGGCATGTCCGCATGCGGTTCGACATCCGACGGCGTCGACGAGCCCGACGCGGCACCCGGACCCCGAGCACCGGCCCTGGTGAAATGACCGTGCCGGCCAGCCAGTGCCGGCACGGATGTAGGGATGTACCGGCGCGGATCCACCGGCGCAACTCCACCCGCGCAGCTCCACCGGCGCAACTCCACCCGCGCAGCTCCACCCGCGCACGTATGTCCCCGTGCGGCCGGCACCTTCTCCCGCAACATCGTCTTGTTCCATATCTTGTTCTGTGAAACGAGGAATCCTTCCATGTCCCGTCGCCTTTTCACCTCCGAGTCGGTCACCGAAGGCCATCCGGACAAACTCGCCGACCAGATCAGCGACGCCCTGCTCGACGCGTTCCTGGCTGGCGACCCCACCTCCCGGGTCGCGGTGGAAACACTGCTGACCACCGGGCACGTGCACGTGGCCGGCGAGGTCACCAGCTCCGCGCACGTCGACGTGACCGCCGTCGTGCGGCGCACCCTCACCGACATCGGTTACGACGCCGCCACCGGCTTCGACGGCGCGACCGTCGGCGTGCTGGTCTCGATCGGTGCCCAGTCCCCGGACATCGCCCAGGGCGTCGACAAGGCCTATGAGGCACGGGTCGAGGGCGGCGAGGACACGCTGGCCCAGCAGGGCGCCGGCGACCAGGGGATCATGTTCGGCTACGCCACCGACGAGACCCCCGACCTGCTCCCGCTGCCGATCACACTGGCCCACCGCCTCGCCCAGCGGTTGTCGAAGGTGCGTCACGACGGCCTGCTGCCCTACCTGCGGCCGGACGGCAAGACCCAGGTGACCATCGAATACGACGGGGACCGCCCGGTCCGGTTGGACACGGTGGTCGTGTCCGCGCATCACGCCGCCGACGTCGACCTGGCCACCCGCCTGGTTCCGGACATCCGCGACCAGGTCATCGCCCCCGAGCTCAAGCGGTTGGCCGAGGAAAACCTGGGCCTGGAGGTAGACGGCTACCGGCTGCTCGTGAACCCGACCGGCCGGTTCGAGATCGGCGGCCCGATCGGCGACGCGGGCCTGACCGGCCGCAAGATCATCATTGACACCTACGGCGGCTACGCCCGCCATGGCGGCGGTGCTTTCTCCGGCAAGGACCCGTCCAAAGTCGACCGTTCGGCCGCCTACGCGCTGCGCTGGGTCGCCAAGAACGTCGTCGCGGCCGGCCTCGCCCGGCGGGCGGAGCTGCAGGTCGCCTACGCCATCGGCAAGGCCGAGCCGGTGGGCCTGTTCGTCGAGACCTTCGGCACCGAGACCGTGCCGGTGCCGGAAATCGCGCGGGCCGTCTCGGAGGTCTTCGACCTGCGCCCGGCCGCCATCATCCGGGACCTTGACCTGCTACGGCCGATCTATGGGCAGACTGCCTCCTACGGCCACTTCGGTCGGACGCTGCCCGACTTCACCTGGGAGCGCACGGACCGCGCCGACGCGCTGCGCGCCGCCGTCGGCCGCTGACACCGGCAGCCGCTGACACCGGCAGCCGCTGACACCGGCAGCCGCTGACACCGCGCCCCCGGTCTTGCCTGACGACGACCCCGGTCCGCGCGGCTACGGGAGGCGCCACCCCCGAGAGGCGGTCAGAGTGGACCGCATGACCACTTCGGACCGGTCCGGGCGACGCGCACCGTCCGGAACACGGCCGCCTCCCGGAACACGCCCCGTCCCCCGGGCGCACCCCGCGACTGAATCAGGGTCCGGGGTGTCCCGGCCCGGGGAACGGCCCCGGGACGCGCTTGGCCGCCCCCTTCCCCACGGCGAGACCGGCGTGCCGCCGCTCGCCTCCTCGGCCCCGCTACCGCCGGCCGCGGCGCTCGCCGAGGCCCAGCGACTCCTCGACGCGGGACTTCCCTTCCAGGCACACGAGGTACTCGAAGCCGTCTGGAAGAGTCCGGAGACCGACCCCGGCGAGCGCGGGCTGTGGCGTGGGCTGGCACAGCTCGCCGTCGGCGTCACCCATCTGGCCCGCGGCAACGTCAAGGGCGGCGTGGCCGTGCTGCGGCGCGGCGCGGCGAACCTCATCCCCTACGCGGACCGGCCTCCGCACGGCGTAGCCGTTCCCGGTCTGCTCGCCTGGGTGGACCTGCGGATCGCCGACATCGGCCGGGCCCATCCCGGGCTGCCGTGCATCACCGCCCGGACCGCCCCGGCCGACGGCGGGCCCCGCCTCGTCGGTTAACCCCACCGCGCCACCCGCGGCGCGCCCCTGCCCGTTCTGCCCCGCCGCGGCGGGGCAGAACGGTGGCATTCATCCTAGAACGACGGTACGATCATCCTTCAGCTGGAGCGAGCAGTCCGGAGGATTTCACAGGTGGGAATCGGGTGGACCAGGGCGACTTCTTCATCAGCTACTGCCAGCGCGACCGGGACTGGGCCGAATGGATCGCCTGGCAGCTGCAGGAGGTCGGTTATCGCGTGTTTCTCCAGGCCTGGCATATCGGCCCCGGCCGCAACTGGGTCAGGGACATGGGTCAGGGGATGGAGAACTGCCGGCACACGATCGCGGTGCTCTCGCCCGAGTATCTGAATTCCCCGTACTGCCGGGCAGAATGGCAGGCGGCGTTCGAATACGATCCCGAGGGCAACCTCCGTAAGCTCATCCCGGTGCGGATAGCGGAATGCACCCCTACCGGGATGCTCCGGCAGGTGGTCCACTTCGACCTCATCGGCATCGACGACGAGGACGCCGCCCGGGAGGAGCTGCTGCGCAACGTCCGCTCGGCCTGGGAAAAAGAAGGTGGTCTCGCGCCCAAGAAGCGGCCGGGCTTCCCCCCGGCCCAGGGCACCCGGACCGAGCCACCGGAGCCCGACCCCGCCGGTACACCTGGCACCCCCGCCGCCGTCACCCCGGACACCGGCCTCACCCTGCCGTTGCCGCCCACGCAACGCCCGATCACCTCACGGCCCACGTTCCCGCCGGAGGTGGCGGGATGGCGCCGGGCGGCCCGCGCCCTCCGTACCGCACTCACGCGGGGGTGGGTCGTGCTTCCGACGCTCGCCGCGGCCATCGTCATCGGAATCGCTTTCCAGGTGGCGGACGGCGGCCCCGGCGGAGTGCTGGTCGGCTCACTCGTCGCCGCGCTCGCCGCGGCCGCCCCGGCCTTCATGCTGTTCCCTCCGACGGACCGTACCGCGACGCTGGTGGTCGGTGGGGCCTGCGTGGTGGGCGCGCTCGGGGGGGCGGAAATCGCCCACGGCCGAGCGTGGGCGGCCATGGCCGAGGTGCTGGGCGCAGCGGCGTTTTCGGCCGTCTTCACCATCGCCATGCGCCCACCCCGCCCAGCGCCACCGGCCGATCCGGCGGACCCGGACCCGGCTGCAGTCACGGAGCCGGGCGTTCGGAACAAATCGGTCGTTACCCCGTAGCCCTCGGGGATCAGGCACAAGAATCGGCCGCCCTCGACCAACGGCGTCCTGCGCGGCATGGTTGGTATGCGACGATCAGCGCGGTGGGAGCGGGATGCGCGACCGGCCAGGTTCTCACCACCGGGATCCGGGGCACCGGGATCCCGGTGCGGCGGCCCAGTGGCGGACACGTGCCCCGGAGCTTGCCCCGCGCAAGGCCCGACGTCAGCGTCCCACGGATCGAGGAGTCGCCGCGATGTCCAATACCCGGTCGCGGCTGGGACGGCGTCCCATCGCCATCACCGCCCTGGTGATCCTGGCCGCCATCGTCGGCGTCTTCATCGGCCGGGCCTTCGGCGGAGACGGCCGTAGCCCGATGCTCGTGAGCACGCCCCCGAGCACGCCCCCGAGCACGCCCTCAGCGCAGACGGCGGCACCGGAACAGGCTCGGCGCGATGCGGCGACGGAGGCGAAGGCGAACCTGCACGCGACCACGTGCACGACCGTACGGATCATCGCCGGCCAGCCCCGCACCCCCTACTCGCAGTACGCGAGCACACTCGCGAAGCTCATCAGTGATCCGGCGCTGAACGGCGGCAACGGGTGGCGCGCCTTTCCTGATTCGGACACGAGCGGGACGTCCCAGAACCTCAAGAATCTCGGGGTTCCGGAGAACCGGCGCTGCACTCTCGCGCTGGCCCAACTCAACGTGGTGGTGGACGCCCAGAACGGCCGGGGCGACTTCACCGGCGGGGCCGTCGAGGGTCTGAGCCTCGTCGGCCAGATCTATTACGACGTTCTCCAGCTCATCGTCCCGGCCGACTCCAGCATTCACAGCGCGGACGATCTGTGCGGCAAGACGGTCGAAAGCGGACTGCTCGACTCGGGCACCCACCAGATCGCCACCGTGCTGTTCCGTCAGATCACCCGGGTGAAGGGAGCGGGCTGCGTCGTCCGTCCGGTGACCGGGAACCGGATAACCGAGGCGCTCCAGAAACTTCACTCCACCGGCGCGGATCACGCCGACGCGGTCCTGTGGGCGGCGGGCGCTCCCACGATGGCGGTCCAGGAATATAACGACAGCTACCAGAAGATCAAATTCGTGCCACTCGACGACTGGCAGTCGGCGATCCAGCGGGACTGGTACTCCCAGTACCTCGATGTCGGAGCCAACGTCTTCACAAGGGCCGCTATCGAGCCGGGTGACTACAACCTCATCCCGTCCCAGCCGACAGCGACCCTCGCGGTGCCGAACGGCATCGTCGCCAGTAGGTACGCCGATCCCGCGCTGGTCGAGTTCGCCGCCTGGATGATGGACGAGCACTCCGCCGAGTTCAAGGCCACCCTGTGGGCCACTCATCAGGCGCAGGCGCAGGCGCGCCGCCTCGGTTTCGCGACTCCCGGCTCCTTCATCGCGACCAACATCTGCCGGTACGTCCCGCTACATCCGGCGGCGGAGAGATACTATACACATGCGCTCGGTTATCCGACGGGATGCCCGGCCCCGACCCCCTGACCTCCGGTTCACTTGTTGACCCATCAAGAGGGTGGCCCGTAGCGTCGATCCGGGCAGGCGCCAGGCAACGGGCAGGGCGGTACCGGGCAGGGCGACGGTCGATCCGCCGTCATTGTGATGGTTGTGACGAGGGAGAACCCATGGAGAACGCAGTCATCGTCGATGGGGTACGCACGGCGTCGGGACGGGGCAAGCCGGGTGGGGCGCTGTCCGAGACCCATCCGGTGGAGCTGCTGGCCACCGTGCTGAAGGCACTGATCGCCCGTAACGACCTTGATCCGGCGCTGGTCGACGACGTCATCGCCGGGTGTGTTGACCAGGCCGGCGAGCAGGCCGTCAACATCGGGCGCACCGCGGTGCTGTCGGCCGGGTTCCCCGAGTCGGTGCCGGCCACCACGATCGACCGCCAGTGCGGCTCGAGCCAGCAGGCCGCCCATTTCGCCGCGCAGGGGGTGCTCGCCGGCGCCTACGACATCGTCATCGCCGCCGGGGTGGAGTCGATGAGCCGGGTGCCGATGGGCTCCACCACTTTCGGCAAGGACCCCAACGGCCCGAGCCTGCACGCCCGCTACCCGGAGGGCCTGGCCCACCAGGGCATCGGCGCGGAGCTCGTCAGCGCCCGATGGAAGATCAACCGGGAGGACCTGGACATCTTCTCCGCGCGGTCGCACCAGCTCGCGGCGGCCTCCGTCGCGGCGGGGGACTTCGCCGGGGAGATCGTCCCGGTCGAGATCACCCTTCCGGACGGCACGACAGCCCAGCACACCGTGGACGAGACGGTCCGAGCGACCACGACCGTCGAGACGCTGGCGAAGCTCAAGCCGTCCTTCTACACCGAGGCGTACGCCGCCCGCTTCCCGGAGATCACCTGGAACATCACCCCGGGTAACTCCTCCCCGCTGACCGACGGCGCCTCGGCCGTCCTGATCATGAGCGAGACCAGGGCGAACAAGCTCGGCCTGCGGCCACGGGCCCGGTTCCACACGTTCGCGCTCGCCGGGGACGACCCGTTGCTCATGCTGACCGCGCCGATCCCGGCAACCCGCAAGGCGCTCAAGCGCGCCGGTCTGAGCATCGACGACATCGACGCCTTCGAGGTCAACGAGGCGTTCGCGCCCGTGCCGCTCATGTGGGCCCGCGACACCGGTGCCGACCCGGCGAAGCTCAACCCGCGCGGGGGCGCCATCGCGCTGGGCCACCCGCTGGGCGGATCGGGCACCCGCCTGCTCACCACGATGCTCAACTACCTGGAGGCCACCGGCGGCCGTTACGGCCTGCAGACGATGTGCGAGGGCGGCGGCATGGCCAACGCCACCATCATCGAACGGCTCTGACCTCCACCGGCCGACCTCCACCGGCCGATCCGCCGGTATCGGCCTAGCCGGTATCGGTCCACTGGTCCGCGCCCGGTGCACCGTGGGAGCCGGCCCTCACGCCGTGAACGCGGCCACGGTGAGCTGCCGCACGGCGGGATCCCGGCATGCCTGCGTGTCCGGGCCGCTCAGCCGCAGCGCCTCGGTGTTCCCCGGCGGGTACACGCGCAGCGCGGCGACCGGCGCGGTCCCCGAGGGAGGCGTGCAGCTTTCCGCCACGCCGAGATGCAGGATGCGCAGGACCGCCGTCGCGGCACCCCCGGGCACGAGCCGCACCGGCGCACCCGCCGGCCCCGTGTGCTCCGCCGCCGCGCCCACCTGCCGGCCGGCCGCGTCCACGAACGACACGCCGGGGAATCCGCGTACCACGCAGGGGCTGTGACCGATGTTGGTCAGGACCAGCCGTTCGTAGTCGCTGCCCGCGGTTCCCTGGCGGTCGACGCTGCTCAGAGCGAGTTGAGCGGTCCGGCACCGGGCCGCCACGGACGTCGCCGGAGCCGCCACCGCGGTGGCGGTACCCCCGCCGCCCGGGCCCGCGCCGCATCCGGCGACGAAGATCGACGTCGCGGCCAGGGCGAGTACCGCCGGAAGAGCCCTCCCACGAGACCTGTGCATGACGACCTCCTCGTCGCGCGGCGAGCCGGCTTGCCGGCAAGCCACCCGGTGATGTCACCTACTCCCTTCCCACTGCTACCCTCCGTGACACCGTCGGAGATCCGTCATACCGGGCTCCAGCGCTCTTGTTCTCATCGGCGCGTCCGGTTCCTCACCATCGCGTCCGGCCCACGCCCGCCGATCGACCTTTCTCCAGTACCGGGCCTGCCGGGCCACGGCACCGGACTGGCTGACTGGCTGGCCGGCCGGCCCACACAGTGATCTTCTACCGAGGCCCACTCGGGGTCTGGACCGTGCGCCAACCAGAGGTCATCGTGAAACGGACGGGCTATGAAGCGCGTTGTTGCCGCGTGACGGGGTAGGCCCGCGGGCCGGGTCGTCCCGCACCGACCGGAAGGGATCATGAAAGTCTCCGAAGACGCCGGATGTAGTTCCGGCCGACCCACGCGCGAAGAAGCGCCCGCGGGGGTCGACCGATGATCGAGGCGCTTCTGTTGGTACTCAGCCTGGTGCTCGTGGCCGCCTGCGGCGTTTTCGTCGCGGCCGAGTTCGCTTTCGTCACGGTGGACCGGCCCTCGGTGGAGCGGGCCGCCGAACGCGGTGATCGGGGCGCCCGCGGGGTGCTCACCGCGCTGCGCGGTCTGTCCACCCAGCTGTCCGGCGCCCAGCTCGGGATCACCGTCACCAACCTGATGATCGGTTTTCTGGCGGAGCCCGCCATCGCACGGCTGCTCGAGGGGCCGATCACCTCGCTCGGCGCCTCGGACGGGCTCGCCCGGGCGGCGTCGGTGGCGATCGCTCTGGTCCTCGCGACGGGCCTGACGATGGTGTACGGCGAGCTGCTCCCGAAGAACCTGGCGATCGCCCATCCCCTCGGCACCGCGTTGGCGGTGCAGGCTCCCCAGCGTGCCTTCACGAAGGCCACCGGCCTGCTGATCCGCTCGCTGAACATCACGGCGAACGCGGTGCTGCACCGCCTCGGCATCTCGCCACGCGAGGAGCTGGCCTCGGCCCGTTCGGCTCAGGAGCTGTTCTCCCTCGTCGGGCGGTCCGCCGAGCACGGCACCCTCTCCCACGAGACGGCGACGCTGGTGCAGCGCTCCCTGCTGTTCGGTGACCGGACCGCCGAGGACGTCATGACACCCCGGATGCGCATGCGCACCATCCACGCCGACGAACCGGTCAGCGAGGTCATCACCCTCACCCGGCGCACCGGGCACTCCCGCTTCCCGGTACTCGGCACGGACAGCGACGACGTCGTGGGCCTCATCCACGTGAAGAACGCGGTCGCCGTCCCCGAAGACGCCCGGGACCATACCCCGGTACGCGACGTGATGGTCCCGCCGGTGACCGTGCCCTCGACGATCCTGCTCGACCCCCTGCTGGAGACACTGCGTGCCGGCGGCATGCAGATAGCGATCGTGGTTGACGAGTTCGGCGGCACCGACGGGCTGGTCACCGCCGAGGACCTCATCGAGGAGATCGTCGGCGACGTCGTCGACGAACACGACCGGGTCAGCCCGCGCGCCCTGCGCCGGCGGGACGGCAGCTGGCTGCTCTCCGGCCTGCTGCGCCCGGAGGAGGCCCGCAACGTCACGGGGATCGACATCCCCGCGGACGACACCTACCAGACCCTGGGCGGTCTGATGGCCCGGGCGCTGGGACGCATCCCCCGGGCGGGCGACACGGCGGCCGTGGAGGGCGTGCGGTACACCGTCGAGCGGATGGACGGCCGGCGGGTCGACCGGATCCGTCTGGGCCCGATCGCACCGACGGACGCCACGCCGGAGACGGATGCGGATCCACCGGTCGCGGACCCCGCGGATCGCCGCCCCGGCGCAGACCCGGCAGACCCCGCAGACCCGGCAGACCCGGCAGACCCGGCAGACCCGGCAGACCCGGCAGACCCGGCCGCCGAGGGGGCCGAGGGGGCCGAGGAGGCCGAGACCGCCTCGGCCGGAAGGGCGGGGTGGGGATGACCGACCTGCTGGCGATCGTCGCCACCGTCGTCCTGCTGGCGCTGAACGCGCTGTTCGTCGGGGCCGAGTTCGCGCTGATCTCGGCCCGGCGGTCGAACTTGGAGCCGATGGCCGAGGCGGGCTCACGACTGGCAAAGATCACCCTTGGGGCGATGGAGAACGTCTCGTTGATGCTCGCCGGGGCGCAGCTTGGCGTCACCGTCTGCACCCTGGGCCTCGGCGCTCTCGGGGAACCGGCGGTCGCGCATCTGCTCCGCGGGCCGTTCGAGGCGGCCGGGATGCCCTCCGCCCTGCTGCACCCGGTGGCCTTCGCCATCGCGCTGGGCCTGGTGACCTTCCTGCACGTGGTCGTCGGCGAGATGGTCCCGAAGAACATCGCGCTGGCGATGCCGGAGCGTGCGGTCCTGCTGCTCGCCCCGCTCCTGGTCGGAGTCGTCCGAGGCGGCAAGCCGGTCATCGCGCTGCTCAACACGATCGCGGCCGTGTCGTTGCGGCTCGTCGGTGTCGAACCGAAGGACGAGATCGCGAGCGTCTTCACCCGCGACGAGGTCGCCGGACTCATCGAGGAGTCGCATCGGGAGGGTCTGCTCGCCGAGGACGAGCACGACCTGCTGACCGGGGCGCTGTCGTTCGAGGAACGCACCGCGCGTGCCGTCCTGCTCCCGCCGGACGGGCTGGTCACCGTGTCCCCGGCGGTCACTCCCCGGCAGGTCGAACAGCTCGCCGCGCGCACCGGATTCACCCGCTTCCCGGTGCGGGACCCCGAGGGCGGGCTGATCGGCTACCTGCACCTCAAGGACGTGCTGGAGACCCGGCCGGAGCGGCGGTCCAGCTCGGTCGCGGCCAAGTGGATCCGGCCGCTGGCCCGGGTCGGCGCCGACGACAACCTGCGGACGGCACTGGCGACAATGCAGCACTCCGGCGCGCATCTGGCCAGGGTCACCGACGCCGACGGTACGGTCCTCGGGCTCGTCGCGCTGGAGGACATCCTGGAGGAGCTGGTCGGGGAGATCCGCGACGACGCCGTTCGCACGGCCGTGGTCCCCACCCACCAGCCCGCCTGAACCGTCCGGTCCCGTATCTCCCGTATCTCCCCGGCTACCTTGCCTATCCAGGCCTATCCAGAGGCTTTTGTGCCTGATTTATCCCTCTGGATAGGCAAGGTGGGGATCAGCGGCGGGGGTCCCGGGCGACGATGACCGCCATCGACGGCGCCCACCAGTAGCTGCAGTCCGCCGGCGGCTGCAGGCCGTCAACGACGCGCACGCTGAAGGTGCGGAAGTAGCGGAGCAGGGCCCGCTGATGCCGCCGGGACACCGAGTCGATCTCGTTCGAGTAGTAGGTGAACGAACCGCCGTCGGCCAGGTGGTCGGCGGCGTGCGCGAAGAAGTGCTCGGCGAAGGTGGAACTGCGCACGAAGTACTCGTCGACCTCGGTCTCGTCAAGGGGGTAGGTGTCAAAGAGGATGCCGTCGAACCGGCCGAGGCCGGGCATGGTCTCCTGCCAACGCCCGGTGACGATCTCCACCCCGCGGCGCCCCGCGGGGCGGGCCCACTGCTCGGCGACGCGCACCGTGGCCGGGTTCGCCTCGATGATCGTGTGCCGGGCCGGACCGATCTCCTGGACGAACCCGGCGGACAGGCCCAGGCCGAACCCGACCTCGAGGACGGTACCGCCCGGCCGGGTCACCTCGGCGGCCAGCGCCCGCATCAACGGCGCCTCCCAGGTCTGCATCACCTCCTGGCCGGAGACGAGCAGCGTGCCGTCGACCACCGCGGGGACCGCCGCGTCGATGGCTGTGTCGATCGTCGGACGAGGCGCCCCGGCCACCATCGTGCCGGCCGTCTCATCCAGCGCGCTGAGATCGGCGACGAACTCGTCAAGGGCCCGGTCGAGCAGCAACCGCCGTGGCTCCTCGGAGACCGGGGCGAGCAGGGAGCGCGAGGTCGGGGTCAGTGTCACGTCGAACTTCGCCGCACGGCGGAGCACAGGACCTCCCAGATCATGCATCTTTGCCGGTATTGCGCTATGTTCCATCCATACTGGTTCTGTCCATACTGCGATCTTCCATCCCTTACTGCGATACTCGGCCTGTGCACCCGCACCCGTCCAGGCATCCGCCATATCTGAGAGGGTCGCCGGTCTCGGCGCACCTTGGGAGCGGGGCACGGTGACGGGGACGACACCACCTCCGCTGCCCGGCGACGCCGTGCGCCCGCTTCAGCTGACCGATCCGCGGCGGCTCGGGGTCTACCAGGTGATCGGCCGGCTCGGGCAGGGCGGCATGGGCACCGTCTTCCTCGGCCGGGCACCCGACGGAAGCGCCGTCGCGATCAAGATGATCAGGCCGGAGCTCGCGCAACGGCCCGAATTCCGCGCCCGGTTTGCCCGCGAGGCCGAGAGTGCTCGTCGGGTCCGCCGGTTCACCACGGCCGCCGTGCTGGACGCTGATCCGTACGGGCCCCAGCCCTATCTCGTGACCGAGTTCGTCGAGGGTCCGACGCTGTCGAGGCGCGTCTCCGTACGGGGGCCGCTGCGGCCCGCCGATCTCGAACAGCTCGCGGTCAGCGTGACGACCGCCCTGAGCGCCATCCACGCGGCCGGGATCGTGCACCGCGACCTCACCCCCGGCAACGTCCTGCTGTCCCCGGTCGGCCCCAAGGTGATCGACTTCGGCCTGGCCCGCGAGTTCAACGCGGACACCGACCTGAGCCACAACGTCCGGCACGCCATCGGTACGCCCGGTTACATGTCCCCGGAGCAGATCCTCGACGCACCGATCACCTCGGCGGTCGACATCTTCGCCTGGGGCGCCGTCATAATCTTCGCCGCCACCGGGCACGCGCCGTTCGGCACCGGTCGCATCGACGCCATTCTCTACCGCATCGTCAACGAGCCGCCGCGGCTCGACGGAGTTGGCGGCGAGTTGCGCAACCTCGTCGAGATCGCGATGGCGAAGGACCCGGCGGCCCGGCCGAGCGCGGAGGAGCTGCGGACGGCGCTGATCGGCGGGGGTACCCTCCCCGCGCGCCTGGAGCCCGGCTCCATACCGTCCGGACCGCCCGGCGCCGGGCCCACCGGACGTGCCCGCCGCTGGGCTCGGCGCAGGCCGTCAGGCGCCGCGGGGTCGGTGCCCAGGTCGGAGCCGCCGCCCCGCGGCACGGGCAGCACCGGCAGCACCGGCAGCACCGGCGGTACCGCCGCGAACGTGGCGGACATGCCCGTCACCCAGCTGTCCCCGCCGCCTGTCGCCTCGCCGCCGCCGATCCCAGCCCGGACCCCGCCGCCGATACCGGCCCGGACCTCCCCGCCGCGTGGACAGCCCGGGTCGGTACCCCCGCATCCAGCAGGAACCCCACACCCGCCGGCACCCAGCCCATCACCACCGGCCCCATCACCACCGGCCCCATCCAGGCTGCGGTGGTCTCGGACGGCACTGCTCGTCGCCGGACTCGCCATCGCGATCACCGCCGCAACGGTGCTGATCATCGTGCCGCGCGGCGGTGGCCCGTCGCCGGTGTCGGCGGCCGACCGCGCGTCCATCTCGTCGCGCCTGGCCGCGGACGCGGCGGCCCAGCGGGCCCGGCAACCGGACCTGGCCGGCCGGCTGAGCCTCGCGGCCTACCGGATCGCCCCGACGGAGGCCGCGCGCGCGGCCGTCCTCGCGTCCTTCGCCCAGTCCACCGCCGCGCGGATCCCCGCCGGCCCCGCGGCCTTCTCCGACATCGCGCTCAGCCCGGACGGCACGACCCTCGCCGGCACCGACGACACCGGCAGCCTCCACCTCTGGAAGGTCGACGCTGCCGGCCGGCCCACCGCCACCACCGGGGGCTCCGCGAACGACCATGCGCACGGCGTCGTGTTCGACCGCTCGGGCACCCGACTCGCGACGGGTGGGGAGACCGACGCCGGCCGGCTCTGGGACATCGCCGATCCGGCGCGCCCCCGGCCGCTCAGCACGCTCGACCCCCAGGCCACGCCGGTCCATCGGCTCGCGTTGTCGAGCAGCGCGCATCTGCTCGTCACCGCCGGCGAGGACTGGTCGGTGGGGCTGTGGGACGTCGCCGACCCGGCGCGGCCCGTCTCGATCCAGTTGCTGATCGGCCGCGCCGGGCCGGTGACGGATGTGGCACTGCGGCCGGACGGCGCCGTCCTCGCCATCGCCGGCGCCGGCGGCCCCGTGCAACTGTGGAACGTCCGCGACCCCCGCAGGCCCGTCCAGACGGCCTCGGTGCCCGGCCACACCGGTGCGGTGAACACCGTCGCGTTCAGTCCGGACGGACGGCGGCTGGCCACCGGCGGCGACGACCGGATCCTGCAGGTCTCCGACGTCGGCGATCCCGACCATCCGCGGGTCCTGCGCCGGCTGTCCGGCCACACCGCCCCCGTCGCCGCCGTCGCCTTCACCACCGACGATCATCTGGTGAGCGCGGACGGCGGTGGCGCGGTCGCCTACTGGGACCTCTCCGCCCCCACACCCCCGATGACCCCCCTGGGCGTCCTGGACGCACCCGCCCGGGCGGTGGCCGGGACCGGCACCGAGACCGTCGCGCTGACCACCGACAAGGGGTCGGTCCTCCTCGGGACGCTCGACCCGGCCAGGCTGCGCCGGCTGGCCTGCGCCAAGCCGGGCGCGGCCCTGAGCCCGGCCGAATGGAGCCGGCTCGTTCCCCGCCTCCCCTACACCGACTCCTGCTCCGGTTAGGACCGCTCCCCGGTCCGGTTAAGGCCCGTTCTCCCGCTCCGGTGCGGACCGCTCCCCGGCGCCGTCCGGCACGTCACGCCCCGGGGCCCGGCGACGCCGACAGCCGAGCTCACCCGCACGCCCGGTCCTCACCCGCGGCCGCTCGCCGGTGACCGCCCCCGCACGCGGGGGCGGTCGGGGGCGGGGGGCGGCTAGGCCGGTACGGGTCCCACGCCGGCCGTCAGGCTCGCGAGCTTGGCGACGTTCTCCCCGACCGTGTCGTCGTTGCGGGGGACGTAGTGCGCGTCGAAGGCGATCTTCCGGCCGTTCGCCAGGTAGTAGCGCAGGAAGGCGGCGGTCGCTGGCCGGCGCAGGGCGTCCGTGCGGGCGTAGACGAACAGCGGCTTGCACAGCGGCAGGTAGAGGCCGGTACCGACCGACACGGCGTTCGGCGCGACGCACCCGTCACCATTGTTGATTTCGACGCCGCGCAGCTTGGTGCCGAAGGTCTCGTAGGTGGGGAAGTCGAGGTAGCCGATGGCCGAGCGGTCGGCGGCCACGTCGTTGGCGACCCCGCTGAGATCGGTCTGCCGGTAGTCGCGGGACCGGTCACTGGCGTCACTGATCGTGGCGTTGAACACCTGCGCCTGCACGGAGCCGCGCGGCGGCCCGACAAACGTGATCGGCTCGTCCGGGAACGACGGGTCGATCTGGCTCCACCGGGTGACGGCGGAACCGGCCCCCCACACCTGCTTGACCTGCTGCAGGGTCAGACAGTGCAGCCAGGTGTTCCGCGGGTTGACCACGATCGGCAGGGTGTGGTGCGCCACCTCGAACCCGACGACCTTCTTCTCGCAGTCGGGGTTCTTGATGAACCCGGGATTGAGTTCGAACGAGGCGTCGGCGATGTCGGCCTTGCCGCTGCACAGCGCGGCGAAACCGTCCTCGGTCGTCGTGGACTCGATGCTGACGGTGACGTTGCGCTGGACCTGACGAAATTCGTTATAGGCGGTCTCGGTAATCGGGGCGACCTCCGAGGATCCCGCCACCCGGACGAGGTTCGCGGCGGAGGCGGGTGGCCCGGTCGGGCCGGTGGCGGATGGGGCCGGCGACGCGGTGACCGCCGGGGCGGCCACCGCATCCGCCCCGGAGCCCGCCCCGGAGTCACGGCCGGTCAGCACCACGGCGAAGGTCGTCCCGAGAGCCAGGAAGAGGACCACGACAATGGCGGCGACGACCGCGGCCCGCCGGGAGCCGAAGATTCCCCGGCCGTCCCCGGCGGAGGCACCGTGCGGGCCGCCCACACCGCCCGTCGAGAAGTCCGAGGGCAGGTCGAGCTTCCCCGGCGGCCCGAGCAGAACGTGGTCCCGATCGGCGCCCACCGTCATGAGGCCGGGTGGGATCCGGTGACCGGACGTGTCGGACGGGCCCGGCCCGCCGACGACGATCCCCGGCGGCGGGGAATCCGCCGCGCCACCCGAGGAGATCATCGTGTCGTCCCCGGCGCCCAAGCCGTGCGGCGCGGAGCCGTCCGGGCCGCTGAGCACCGTCGCCGCGGCCGTCACGCCGTCCGCCTCCGGCACGCCTCGGATCCCGGCCGGACCCGCCGCGCCCGCGAACCCCCTCGGCCCGGACAGCCCCCTCGGCCCGGACAGGAAGGGCGGCCGCGAGACCAGGTCCGCGGCGTCCGGCGGCCGGATCACCGCGGTGACGTCGGAGGGTTCCTGAGCAGAGGGTTCCTGGGCGTCACCGACCTCGCCCGACGCGCCGAAACCGCCGGCGGTCACCGCCCCGACGGCTCCAAAGGCCGCGGGCGCACCCGGAACACCCGGAACACCCGGAACACCCGGAACACCCGGTGCACTCCCGGCGCCGACGGCGCCGAACCGGTCAGCGAGGTCGGCGGCGAGCAGTGCCGCGCCCATCGCCACATCCGCGTCCGAACCGTGGTCGATCCGGCCGATCCCGCTGAAGGTCTCCCGCAGCCGGCGGGCCACCAGCGGAAGGTGGGAGATCCCGCCGGACAACAGGATCCGGGACAGCTCGGCGGAGGTCACCGGCACCGAGCGGAGCGCCCGGCGAAAGGTCATGATTGTGTCATCGACAATCGGGCCGATGAGGGTCTCCAGCTCCGCCCGGCTCAGCGTGACGAAGGTATCGGCTCCGGGAAGGGAGACCGGAACGTCAACCTCGTCCTCACCGGAAAGGATCTCCTTCGCCTGCGCGCATTCCCGCCGCAGCCTGCCGAGCGCGGTCCGGATCATCGGGTCGGAACGGTCGAGCGCCGCACGCTCGACACCCGCGCCGGTCAGCACCCGGTCGACCAGGAGCTCGTCGAGCTCGAGGCCGGCGCCGTGGCGCAGACCCGCGGCCAAGCCGAGCAGCTGGAACCCGAACGGCGAGAAGGACAGGATCCCCGTGTCGAGGAAGCCGGCGCCGAAGTCGTACCATCCGACCAACTCGACGGTCTGGGTCGAGGAGCCGTGAGACAGCAGGGTTCCGATCGCGTCGGCGGCCGGGAACGCCGCGACGGGCACCGTGACATCGGAGAGCTGGCTCACGGCGTCCGCGAACACCTCGCGCCGGGCCGCCGACCAGAACGTCGGGAACGTCACGACGACCTGGTCCGGTTCCGACCCGAGCTGCTCGGTGGCGGCCGTGACGAGGTAGGACACCAACCGGGCAATCAGCCCCTCCCGGCTGTAGGCGGCACCCCCGAGCAGAACGGGACCGCTGTCCCCGAGTGGGCGCAGGAGGTCGGTTGCGGCACGCTCGGGGTCGACCAGCGACCGGCGGTCCGCCGAGCGCGCGAACTGCAGGCCACCGGCCGGGGCGGCGTAGATCACCGACGGCAGGCGACGCTGACCGCTCAGCTCGAGCACGCGGGGCCAGCCTCCGTCCGCCACCCCGACGATCGTGTTCGCGGACCCGAGGTCGATACCCAGCTGATAGCTCACCGCGTCTCCCGAAACCCACGCGATCATCACGGCGACCGGAGCCACGGTACTCCGCTCGGCCGCCGGAGATCCTTCCACTCCCGTTACCACGATCATCGTAGACGTTTGACCAGGCAATATTTGTGTCCGGGAGCGGACAAAATATTTCCGGCTCCCGTTGAGCCGGTGAGCAGGTCCCTGAGTTGCCGAATGGTGCCGGACGGTGCCGAATGGTGCCGAGCCCCGGCCCGACCGGCCTGCCGTGGGCGGAACTGTGGAGGGTTAGGCACAGTCCAGCGGCCGTGGGCCGTTCCTAACCCTCCACACTTTTCCGTCGTGGCTTTCCGTCGCGGCTTTCCGCGGCGTCGGAGGGTGCCGCGGCCCGGCCCTCGTGGGCGGCCAGGCCATCATGCGCGGCGAGGATGGCGTCGGCGGCCAGGCTCGGGGGGAGGGTGCCGTCGCGGACCCGCCGTTCAAGGTCCGGAGTGATCTCGCGGACCCCCGGATCGGCCCGCAGGCCCGCGAGCAGCCGATCGTGGACCATCGCCCACATCCAGTCGACCTGCTGGCGGCGGCGGCGGGCGGCGAGTTCGCCGGAGGCGTCGAGGGTGTCCTGATGCTTGACGATCTGCGCCCAGACAGTGTCCAGCCCCGTCCGCTCCACCGCGCTGCACGTCAGCACCGGGGTGTTCCAGTCCCGGAGACCGGCGGGGCCCTGCAGCAGCCGCAGCGCGCCGGCGAGTTCCCGGGCGGCACGGCGGGCGTCGAGCTCGTGCGGCCCGTCGGCCTTGTTCACCGCGATGACGTCGGCGAGCTCCAGCACCCCCTTCTTGATGCCCTGGAGCTGATCCCCCGTGCGGGCCAGGGTCAGGAACAGGAAGGTGTCGACCATGTCGGCGACGGTCGTCTCCGACTGGCCGACGCCGACCGTCTCGACCAGGACAACGTCGTAGCCCGCCGCCTCCATGACGACCATCGCCTCGCGGGTCGCCTTGGCGACGCCACCGAGCGTCCCCGCGGTGGGCGAGGGCCGGATGAACGCCGCCGGATCGGTGGACAGCGCCGCCATCCGGGTCTTGTCCCCCAGGATGCTGCCGCCGGTACGCGTCGAGGAGGGGTCGACGGCGAGCACCGCCACCTGGTTTCCCTTCCCGGTGAGCATGGTGCCCAGCGCGTCGATGAACGTCGACTTGCCCACCCCGGGCACCCCGGTGATGCCGATCCGACGGGCCTTGCCCGCGTGCGGCAGCAACGTCACCAGCAGCTGCTGCGCGAGCTCCTGGTGGTCGGGCCTGGTGGACTCGACGAGGGTGATGGCCCGCGCGATCCAGGTCCGCGACGAGGCCAGCACCCCGTCGGCGTACTCACCCGGATCGATCGGTCGTCGGGTCACCATGCCGGATACCATGCCGGATCTGCCGTCACTCGGGGCGGGTCAGGCCGCGGGGTGAGCGGGGTGAGCGGGGTGACCGAGCTGGGCCGACAGGGTCGCGAGCAGGTCCAGCGCGGCGTCGGCGATGACCGTGCCGGGCGGGAAGATCGCGGCGGCGCCGGCGGCCCGCAGCTCGTCGAAGTCGCCGGGAGGGATGACCCCGCCGACCACGATGAGGATGTCGGGCCGATCGAGCGCGGCGAGCTCCTCGCGCAGCGCGGGCACCAGGGTGAGGTGGCCGGCGGCCAGCGAGTTGACGCCGATGATCTGGACGTCCGCCTCGACGGCCTGGCGGGCGACCTCGGCCGGGGTCTGGAACAGCGGGCCGACGTCCACGTCGAAGCCGAGGTCGGCGAACGCGGTGGCGATCACCTTCTGGCCGCGGTCGTGACCGTCCTGGCCCATCTTCGCGACCAGGATCCGGGGCCGGCGACCCTCGGCGCGTTCGAAGGCGGCGGCGGCCTCGCGGGCGGCGACGATGTTACCGGCGGGTCCCGCCTCGTCCCGGTACACCCCGGAAATGGTACGGATCTGGCCCGCGTGACGCCCGTAGACCTTCTCCAGCGCGTCGGAGATCTCCCCGACCGTCGCCTGAGCCCGGGCCGCGTCGACGGCGAGCGTCAGCAGGTTCTGCTCCAGCCCGGGGCCGCGGCGCCCGTCGCGGGCCGCGTCGGCCGCCGCGGTCAGGGCGTGCAGCGCCGCCTCCACCGCGGCCGGGTCACGGTCGGCGCGCAGCCGGCGCAGCTTCTCGATCTGCTCGGCGCGCACCGCCGAGTTGTCGACCTTGAGCACCTCGATGCCCTCGTCCGCGTCGACGCGGTACTTGTTCACTCCGATCAGCGGCTGGCGGCCGGAGTCGATGCGGGCCTGGGTGCGGGCGGCGGCCTCCTCGATACGCATCTTCGGGATCCCAGCGTCGATGGCCTGCGCCATGCCGCCCGAGGCCTCGACCTCGTCGATGTGCTCCCAGGCCCGGCGGGCCAGGTCGTGGGTGAGCCGCTCGACGTAGTAGCTGCCGCCCCACGGGTCGATCACCCGGGTGGTGCCGGACTCCTGCTGCAGCAGCAGCTGGGTGTTGCGGGCAATACGGGCCGAGAAGTCCGTCGGCAGGGCCAGCGCCTCGTCGAGGGCGTTGGTGTGCAGCGACTGGGTGTGCCCCTGGGTGGCGGCCATCGCCTCCACGCAGGTGCGCACCACGTTGTTGAACACGTCCTGGGCGGTCAGCGACCAACCCGAGGTCTGCGAGTGGGTCCGCAGCGACAGCGACTTGGCGCTCTTCGGGGTGAACTGGTTGACCAGCCGCGACCACAGCAGCCGGGCCGCGCGCAGCTTGGCGACCTCCATGAAGAAGTTCATGCCGATCGCCCAGAAGAACGACAGCCTTGGTGCGAACGCATCGATGTCCAGCCCCGCGCCCAGCCCTGCCCGGATGTACTCGACCCCGTCGGCCAGGGTGTAGGCGAGCTCCAGATCGGCCGTCGCCCCGGCCTCCTGCATGTGGTAGCCGGAGATCGAGATCGAGTTGAACCGCGGCATCCGCCGCGAGGTGAAGGAGAAGATGTCCGAGATGATCTGCATCGACGGCTGCGGCGGGNAGATGTAGGNGTTGCGGACCATGAACTCCTTGAGGATGTCGTTCTGGATGGTCCCGGCGAGCTGCCCCGGGGCCACCCCCTGCTCCTCGGCCGCGACGATGTAGAGCGCCAGCACCGGCAGCACGGCGCCGTTCATGGTCATCGACACGCTCATCTTGTCCAGCGGGATACCGTCGAACAGCTGGCGCATGTCGAGGATGGAGTCGATGGCGACGCCGGCCATGCCGACGTCGCCGGTGACCCGTGGGTGGTCGCTGTCGTAGCCGCGGTGGGTCGGCAGGTCGAAGGCGACCGACAGGCCCTTCTGCCCGGCGGCGAGGTTGCGCCGGTAGAAGGCGTTCGACGCGGCGGCGGTGGAGAACCCGGCGTACTGGCGGATGGTCCACGGCTGGGTGACGTACATCGCCGGGTATGGGCCGCGCAGGAAGGGCGCGATCCCCGGGTAGGTGCCCAGGAAGTCCAGGCCCGCGGTGTCGGCGGCGGTGTAGAGCGGCTTCACCGCGATGCCCTCGGGGGTATCCCAGGTCAGCGCGTCGGCGTCCTTGCCGGTCGCCGCCTCCAGGGCGGCCCGCCACTCACCCTCCGCCGTGTCCGCCCCGGCCGGCGTGGTGCCCAGCTCCACCGCGGAGAAGTCCGGGATCATCGTGGCACGTTGCGAGCTGTCCGTGGACATCAGGCCACCCCAACCTCGGCGAGCGCCGCCCGCAGCACGGCGACGGCGTCGCATCCAGTGAACACGTACCCGCCGATGCCCGCGGCGGCGTCGGTCCGCGCGCGCGCACCGGCCTGGCCCGCGAGCCACACCCGGCTCGCCCCGGCGGCCCGCAGCGCCTCGGCGACCGGCCCGGCGTGCTCGGCGTATACCTTGTCGGCCGAGCACAGACAGGCCACGGTGGCCCCGGAGGCGCTGAACGCCGCCGCGATCGACGCCGGGTCCGTGCCCGGGCCGGACGTCGGAGTCTCGAACCCGCCCGCCTGGAACAGGTTGGCGGCGAAGGTGGCGCGCGCGGTCGAGGCCGCCGCGCTGCCCAGGGTGGCCAGGAAGACCACAGGCCGGCCGCCCGTCGCCGCCAAGTGCGCGTCGGAACGGGCGCGCAGCTCCTCGAAGGTGAGGTCGTAGGTGACCTCCGGCAGCCCGGCGCCCACCGCCGTGGCGGCCTCCCCGCCGGCGCCGGCGGGGCTCGCGGCGGGCACGGGGCTCGCGGCGGGCACGGGGCTCGCGGCGGGCACGGGGCTCGCGGCGGGCACGGCGGGCCGCTCGGGGAGCTTCTCGCCCAGGTTCGGGAACTCGCTCACCCCGGTGATCGGGTCCCGCCGGTGGGCGATCGCGTCGGAGCGCGTCGCCCAGGTGGCCGCGATCCGCTCGGCGACGAGCCCGGACCGCAGGCCGGCGACGATCCCGCCGGCCCGCTCGATCTCGGTGAACCAGGCCCAGGCCGCCTCGGCGAGCCCGGCGGTGAGCGACTCGACGTACCAGGAGCCACCGGCCGGGTCGGTCACCCGGATCAGGCTCGACTCCTCCTGCAGGAGGGCCTGGGTGTTGCGGGCGATCCGGCGGGAGAAGTCGTCGGACCGGCCGAGGCGCGTGTCGAACGGCAGGACAGTGACCGCGTCGGCGCCGCCGACACCGGCGCCGAAGCAGGCCAGCGTCGTGCGCAGCATGTTCACCCAGGGATCCCGGCGGGTCATCATCGCCGCCGAGGTGACCGCGTGCTGACGCTGGGCCCGGTCGGCCGGCTCAGCGCCGCACATCTCGGCGACCCGTGACCACATCCGGCGGGCGGCCCGCAGCTTCGCGATCGAGGAGAACTGATCGGCGGTGACCGCGTAGCGAAACTCGATCTGGGCGAGCGCCTCGGCAAGGCTCAGGCCGGCCTCGGTGAGCTCCCGCAGGTAGGTGACGCCGGTGGCCAGTGACGCCCCAAGCTCCTCGGCGTCACTGCCACCCGCGCGGTGGTACGGCTGGGCGTCGACGACGAGGGCGCGGATCCCGGGGAACTCCCGCACGCACCGGCCGGCGAGCGACACCGCCTCGGCGAGGCCCACCGGGCCGCCGGCCGGCAGGCCGGTCCGCGCGGCCAGACCGATCGGGTCGGCGCCGAGGCTGCCCGTGAGCTGCGAACCGGGCAGGCCGCGGGCGGCGACGAGGCCGAAGAACTCCTCGGCGGCCGCGGCGGTGAGCTCCCCCGCGTCCAGCACGATCGGCGCGAGGTCGAGGTAGACCTCGCGCAGCACCGCGCCGAGCCCGCCGATCGGCAGACCGGCGGGCCCCAGCCGCAGCCAGAGCGAGGTGGCGCCGTTCTCCAGATCGGCGAGGACCGCTTCGGCGGCGAGCGTGGCATCGGGGTTGTCATGCAGCGCGCGGACATCCCACCCGCCGGTGCCCGCGCCCTGCGCCCGCCCACCCCGCACGAACGGGGCGAACCCCGGCAGGCCCACCCCGCCGGCGGGGGTGTTCTCGGCGGTGTAGAGCGGACGGATCCGCAGACCGTCGTAGGTCCGCGTGGCCAACAGCTCCTCGACCTCGCCGGGAGTAGTCGCCTCGGTCGCCACGCCGGACTTGCGCAGCACCTGCAGGACGAGCGTCTGCCAATCGGCGCGCGTCGCCTCCGGAAAGTCTGCGGCCAGCGACAACCCGGCCGATGGAACGCTCATGTTCCGGATCGTAGGCCCGGGGGACCCAGGCGGCCTGGAATGTACTTCCCGTCACAACGCCTTGCGCGCGTTTCGCCGGATCGTGTCCCTGCTCACGATGCCCACAGCCGCTCAGCCACCGCGGCTGTGCCGGCGGCGGACGCCTCAGCGACCGCTCTGGACGCCTCGGCCCGCTCGGCCGCCCGCGCCGCCAGGACCCGGGTCACCGCCGAGACGACCCGCTCCGGATGCCAGGTCACGTCGGCCACGCTGAAGCGCAGCACCGTCCAGCGCAACGCGGCGAGGATGTTGCCGCGATGACGGTCCTGGTAGATCATCGCCGGCGGGCTGGTGGCCGAGAAGGTGTCCGCCTCCACGTCGAGTCGCTGCGCCGGCCAGGCGAGATCCAGCCGGGTGATGATCTGACCGGTCCCGTCCATGACCGGCCACTGCAATTCCACGGGCGCGAGCCCGTTGTCGGCCAGCAGCAGCCGCAGCCGGGTCTCCAGGGGGGTCTCGGCCCGGCCGTCGGCCAGCGACCACCAGTCGGTCGTCTGCCGGAAACCGCGCCGCCCCTCGGCGGCCGCCCGTGCCCCCGCCAGGCTCGGCACCAGGCCGCGGTGCAGGGCTGCGTCCAGGTGGGCGACCGCCACCTCACGCGACTGGGCGGCCAGCACGAGATCCGCCAGCGTCCGCTCCGGCGAGGTGAGTGGGATCCCACCCAACTCGACGCGCTGGTCGACGTCGAGATCGCTGAAGTGCAGCCGGATCCCGCGCGGCTGGGCCCGGGTCTGCCGAGCCGGAAGAAGAAGGTGCACGGGTTCGGCGGAGCTTTCCGGAACCTCGAGCGGAAAACCGTGGAGCCGGGCGGCGGTGATCCCGCAGACGACGGCTCGGGGACGCCCGATGAGCGCGGCCCTTACCCGTGCAGAAAATGGCGAGAAGAAGACCGGGAGAATCGGCGTTGTATTTTCACCGCCGACGACCGACGCCGCGTGTCCGGGGCCCGCGGTGATGGCACCATGGCGCTTTCTTCGTCGGCGCGCGACGTCGTTACGGACAAGTCCGGCGGATTCCTTCTCCCGGATTTCAGAATGCTCGGCGCGCCGCCGGTCCCCCGGCCGCGGGACGTCGTTGACGGAGCCGGGGAGCTCCGTCGGGCCGAGAGGTACGACGAAGACACCGCGCACCGGATGGCTCCACTGGCCAGAGTGGACGAGCTGGCGCAGCTGGCCGCGGGTCAACCCAGCGGCCATCGCCTGCCGGTAGGTGATCGCACCCCCCTGGCGACCGGCGATGCGGACCGCGGGGTCGAAACCGGGATAGCGCACGGGACGGGTCGGCGGGGACGAGGCCGAAGCGGAAAACGTCATGGACCGAGAATCCATCAGGTAGCCCCGGTAATCCAGCGCCACAGGCCACCTGTGGATAACTCCTCACAGGAGGACGACGAACGTAGGGCCCAGCGGTAACCCAGCCGGCTGTCACCGGAACCATTTCCTCAAGCTGGCTTCGGAAGCGTAGCCGCTACCTGGCCGAGTTGCTTGCGCGAATGTACGATAACGACGGCGTGCACCGTCCGATAACGTAAGATAGTCCACGGACGGCCGGTTCGACGGACGGCCGGCTGGTCAGCCACGGATCAGCAACGCGATCGCCACGGTCGCACCGAGCGTGATGACCACGCCACGTAGAACGTTCGGTCGTAGCCGGCGGGCCACCCGGGCACCGATCGTCCCACCGAGCAGGGATGCGACCACGAGGATGCCGGCGAACCCCCACGAGGCCTTCGCGGTGACCAGGAAGACCGCCACTCCCACCGCGTTGGCCCCGAACGCGAGCAGCGTCTTCAGCGCGTTGGTGCGCTGCAGGTCGTCGGTGAGCAGAATGCCCAGCACCCCAAGGAGCAGCACCCCGAGCCCCGCGCCGAAATACGATCCGTAGGCTCCCGCGACGAAGATCCCGAGCCGAGTCGGCCAGGTCACCCGGTCGGAGGCGAGCGAACCGGAGGCGGGCGACAGCAATGCGGCCGCGGGCGAACCGGATGGCCCGGATGGCGCCGACTCCGGCGGCCCGCCACCCGCCGCCGTGCTGGCTCTCCGGCGTGCCACCACGGCCGCGAGCCGGGACTGAGCCGCCAGAAGCAGACAGGAGACCAGCACCAGGTACGGAACCAGCGCCCGGAAGCTGTCGGAGGGCGTGGCCAGCAGCACAACGGCGCCGGCCAGACCGCCGAGCAGAGCCGGCGGTCCCAGGGCACGCAGCCGGACGGCCTGCCCGGCAAGCTCGCGGCGGTAGCCCAGCGCCCCACCGGCGTACCCGGTGACCAGCCCCACCGATGAGGTGATGTTGGCGGTCAGCGCCGGCAGACCGGTGGCGAGCAGCGCCGGGAAGGCGATCAGGGTCCCGCCGCCCGCGATCGTGTTCACCGCGCCCGCGAGCAGACCCGCCCCGCCCGCGAGCAGGGCATCGGCTGGTCCCACGTGTCCTCTATGCCGATGGAAGGAAGGGTGACGGGGTGACGGGGTGACGGGTTCGGCGCAGTGCGGCCGGTCCGGCTCAGAGGTCGAACTCCTCCGGGTTGATGCCGACCGCGAAGCACGCCTCCCGCACGACGGCCTGCTCCGTCTTGTCGAAGTTGCCATCGGCCCCGCCGATGACGATCCCGATCTGGATGACCGCCCTGGCCTCCGCCGGCTTCTTCTTCGTCTTCCCGATCTCCTGGAGGATGGAGACCTTGCCGAACTCGAAATCGGCCTGCAGCTTGCCGACATAGTCGTTGAAGCGACGCTGGAGATCATCCGCGGGAAAGTTGTTGAGCACGTCGTTGGAGATGATCAGTGCGGCGACCCGCTGCCGCTCGGCCGGGTCGATGGTCCCGTCCGCCGCGGCGACCAATGCGCACATCGCCATGCTGGCATCGCGGAAGGCACCGCTCTTCAGGTCGTTTTTCTTGGCGTTCAGCTGGCCCTGCATCGTCTGGGCGGACTGACGCAGCTGGTTCCAGATCGGCACCTGGGCTCCCTCGCACGGTGACGTATCACTAGATGGTTCCTCGCAGGTCAACGCATGACCGCCCGGACATGCTCCCACCGGCTGGCCGAGGGTCAGGAACCGGCACCGCCGCGAACGCGGTTGAGCCGGTCCACCGCCGCCTGCGCGTCACCGATCGTGGCGAAGTCGACCGCGACGAACGTCGGGATCCGCCCGCGCTCCTGGCGACAACGCTGTGCCCGGGTAAACACGGTCTCGGCGGCGTTCGCGCCGAGGGCGGCACGGCGGCTGGGCGCGGCGGCGGTGAGCCAGTGGTTCATCAGGAGCAGCGAGGCACCGTCCACGCCCCGGTTGCGGGCGCAGGTTCGCAGATCCTCGGGTTTCTTCGCATCGAACGGAGTGTCCTCGGCATACCGGTAGAAGCTGCGCAGGAACGTGCCCGGCAGGTCCTGCCGCTCGGTGAAGACCACCAGGCGTCGGCCCGAGGCGACCATCTCGCGCAGGGTCGGCCATCGGCCATGCGGATCCTCCGGCGGCGTCGTCACCATCCCCGCGAGGCCCGCGGCCGCCACGCCGCCGGCGATCTCGCTCGCCGGCACCTCATTATCCTGGATGATCAGCGTCACGACCTCGGTGGGATTACGGTTCATCCAGTCCCGGACCCGAGTCAGCTCCGCCACGAAGTCGAGGGAGCCGAGCTGGCACAGGTCATGGCACAGCCAGGTGCCGGGGCGTTCCGACCGGGCGCCTCGCGTCAGCGGGGCGAGCGCGTCGCGGGTCGCGGGCGGCAGGGTCTGCAGATAGGCGTCGACCTGGGTCGGCGATGTCCAGTGGTGCACGTCGAGCAGCAGGGCGCGCACCCCCAGGTCGAGCTGGTGCGTGATCGCCGGGTCCTGGGCAGGCCCGAGAAACCGGTCCTCGCTGGTGGCCATCGCGTTGTGGGTGGCCAGGTAGCTCACCTGGTCATAGCGCCGGTCGCACAGCGCCTGCTGGCTGTTGCAGAGCTTGCGGGCCTCGGCGGCGGCGCCCGGGAAGGCCGTCCAGGTCACGATGATCATCAGGGGCGCCGCGAGGGCGAACGCCGTGGCGACCCGGCGCCGCCGGCCGGTCCGGTTCCACCGGGCGGACACCGCGACGAGCCGCGACAATCCGTAGCCGACCAGGCCGGCCACCAGCGTCCAGGCCACGATCCGCAGGAAGTCGCTCTCGAGCGTGCCGTAGGCGCGCGAGGAGAAGTCGACCAGCACTGCGCCGGCTCCCGGCGGCAGGGGCGACGACGACCTGTCCAGCGAGGTCAGCGGATTCGGCAGCGCGATGCGCAGGACGACGCCGAGCAGCCCCGCACCAACGCCGGCGAGGACCACCGCACCGGTCGCGGCCCGGACCCGGGACACCCCCCGCCGCCCGGCCAGCACGACGATGCTGACCATGGCCGCCGTCATGATCAGGGCGAGCAGGAGGGAGACCCACACCAGGGTCGCGGCGACGTCGTGCAGCCGGTCGATCGCGACGATCATCGGCCGGTCACGCAGATCCGACAGACGGACCCCGAGATCGAGGGTGGATCCGTGGAGATACACCTGGAGCCGGCCGATGGCCGTCTCGTCGCCCCGGAAGACCTCCGGACCGACCAGCGCCAGCGCTCCGGCGATGTTGCCCGACCTCAGCAGGGCGCGCAGCGGAGCCTCGATGCGCGCCCGGGTGTCGGCGTCCACCCGGTCCAGCACCACGGGCAGGACGCGGTCGGTGTCCTGCGGGGAGAGCTCGATCGTGGGCAGGGACTTCGGCGGGCGCCCGGCGGCGATGTCGTCGAGCGCGGTGACGACACCGTGGGTGAACTCCTGCACGGTGGTGACCTGGTAGCTGGTGCCGGCGCCCAGTTCACCGGCGACGTACCGGTTGGCCAGGCCCGAGATGTTGTCGAAGATCGGCCGGAGATCGACGGCGAGTTCGACGTCGTCCGTGTCGGCCCGCAGGTAGGCGACGATCCGGTTGATCTGCTCGTCGGTCATCGCCTGGATCGTCGACGGGGGCAGCACCGTGCGCAGGTTCGCGGTGACGAGGGAGCTGTCGATCGGGAGGCCGGCCAGCAACGTGTCGACCGCGGGATCGGGCAGTACCTGGGTGTAGACGCGGTCGAAGGCGTCGGCCCGGTTCAGCGACTGCGAATAGAAGGCCGGGTTCAGCACGGTCCGCCACGCGGTGATGACGACGACCAGCGGCAGCCAGCAGAGCACGACGAGGGCGACGAGGGCGACGTGCGCGAGGCGCCCCCGCTCCCCTCCTCGGCGACCCATGGCCTACCGACAGACAGGCAGACCCGGATGGGCCCGCAGACCCGGATGGGCGACGTCCGCCAGCATCTCCTCGATGCGGGCCGCAACCTCGTCCGGGCTGCCGGAACCGTCCACCGTGCGCAGTAGGCCACCCCGCTGGTAGTAGCGGCGCAGTGGTGCGGTCTCCTGCTCGAAGACCTTCAACCGGCGACGGGCGGTGTCCTCCGCGTCGTCAACCCGGTCCTCGGTGCGGGACCGGCGCCGGATGCGGTCGAGCACCTCGTCGACGTCGACGTCGAGGTCGACGACCGCGTCGAGCGGGCCGCGGGTCGCCACGAGCATCCGGTCCAACGCCTCGGCCTGGGGGTAGGTCCGGGGGAACCCGTCGAACAGGAACCCCACCGCACAGTCGACGCCGCTCTCGAGCCGGTCGGCGACGATGTCGAGCACGATCTCGTCGGGGACCAGCTCGCCCGCGCGGACGTAGCGCTCCGCGCGACGGCCCAGCGGCGTACCCGCGGCAATCTGCCGGTCGAACAGCCGGCCGGTCGAGATCGAGGGGATGCCGTGCCGGGCGCTGATGCGAGCGCCCTGGGTTCCCTTGCCGGAGCCAGGTGGACCGAGCAGCACGAGCCTCATGGCACTGAACGGTACCGCCGCAGGTCACCAGGCGGGTCGGCGAGTCCGGTCAATCGCCGCGGATCCGGCATGGAGCAAGGCAGATCACATGAATCTTCGGCCGAAAAGTGCTCCGATGTTCCGGCCGCACGCCGGGGCTGGCTGCACGCCGGGGCTGGCCGGCTCCCGGTCAGCGACGCGTCGGCGTGATGGGCTCGGGCAGGTCCGTCCTGCCCATCAGCCAGCGGTCAGTGGCGGCGGCCGCGGCACGTCCCTCGGCGATCGCCCAGACGATCAGCGACTGCCCGCGTCCCATGTCCCCGGCGACGAACACGCCGGGGACCGAGGAGGCCCACCCGGCGTCGCGCGCCACGTTGCCGCGCGCGTCCAGCTCCACCCCGAGATCGGTCAGCAGGCCGGACCGTTCCGGACCGGTGAACCCCATGGCGAGCAGCACCAGCTGGCAGGGCAGCTCGGTGTCGGTACCCTCGACCTTCTCGAACTTCCCGCCGACGAGGCGCACCTCGTGCATGCGCAGCGCCCGCACGTTGCCGTCCTCGTCACCGAGGAAGCGCTCGGTGGAGACGGCGAAGACCCGCTCGCCGCCCTCCTCGTGCGCGCTGGAGACCCGGTAGATGATCGGGTACGACGGCCACGGGTTGGCCGGGGCCCGCAGCTCCGGCGGCCGGGGCATGATCTCGAGCTGGTGCACGGAGAGCGCGCCCTGGCGGTGGGAGGTGCCCAGGCAGTCCGCGCCCGTGTCACCGCCGCCGATGATGACCACGTTCTTGCCCTTGGCGGAGATGGGCGACTCGGGCAGGTCCCCCTGCGCGACCCGGTTCGCGGGCACCAGGAACTCCATCGCCAGCTGGACGCCACCCAGCTGGCGGCCGGGAACGGGCAGGTCCCGGCCGACCGTCGATCCGCCGGCGAGGACCACCGCGTCGTGGGAGGAACGCAGCTCGTCCGCGGAGATGTCGAGGCCGACGTTGCAGGACGTGACGAACGACGTGCCCTCGGCCGCCATCTGCGCGAGCCGGCGGTCCAAGACCCGCTTCTCCATCTTGAACTCGGGGATGCCGTAGCGGAGCAGGCCGCCGATCCGGTCGGCCCGTTCGTAGACCACGACCTCGTGGCCGGCCCGGGTGAGCTGCTGGGCGGCGGCGAGACCGGCCGGGCCGGAGCCCACGACCGCCACCCGCTTGCCGGTACGCAGCGACGGCGGAACCGGGACCACGGTGCCGTCGGCCCAGGCGCGGTCGATGATGCTGACCTCGATCTGCTTGATGGTCACCGGATCGTCGCCGATGCCGAGCACGCAGGCCGCCTCGCACGGCGCCGGGCACAGCCGCCCGGTGAACTCGGGGAAGTTGTTCGTCGCATGCAGCCGCTCGATGGCGTCCACCCAGTCGCCGCGCCGGGTCAGGTCGTTCCATTCCGGAATGATGTTCCCGAGCGGACAGCCCTCGTGACAGAACGGGATGCCGCAGTCCATACACCGGCTGGCCTGCGTGCGCAGATGCTCCTCGGGGAACGACTCGTACACCTCGCGCCAGTCGGTGATCCTGACGTCCACGGGACGGCGCTTCGGCAGCTCCCTGCGGTGCTTGAGGAAGCCGGTCGGGTCAGCCATGCCGCTCCTGTCGGGTCCGTGCGATCGCGATGATGGTCGGGTCGTGCTTGGCGGCCCGGTCAGCCACGAGCCGCCGCCATGATGACCTCGTCGGCGACGAGCCCCTGCTCCTGCGCCTGCCGGATGGCGGTCAGCACCCGCTTGTAGTCCCGTGGCATCACCTTACGGAACGACCCGCGCACGGTGTCCCAGTCGGTGTAAAGCCGGGCGGCCACCGTCGAACCGGTCTCCCGGCGGTGCCGGACGAGCAGGTCCCGCACGATCGTCTCGTCGGCGTCGTCCAGCGCCTCGACGTCCACCATCTCGGTGTTGATCCGCGCCTCGACCGGGTCGTACAGGTAGGCCACGCCGCCGCTCATGCCCGCGGCGAAGTTGCGCCCGATGGCCCCGAGCACCAGCACGGTGCCGCCGGTCATGTACTCGCAGCCGTGGTCGCCGACCCCCTCGACCACCGCGGTCGCCCCGGAGTTGCGCACGCAGAACCGCTCGCCGACGATTCCGCGGAAGAACGCCTCGCCGCCCGTCGCCCCGTAGAGCAGGACGTTACCGGCGACGATGTTCTCCTCGGCCCGCAGCGGGGACTCCTTCGGCGGGAAGACGAAGATCTTGCCGCCGGACAGGCCCTTGCCGGCGTAGTCATTCGCGTCGCCCTCGAGGGTCAGTGTCATGCCGCGGGGCGCGAAGGCGCCGAAGCTCTGCCCCGCGGAGCCGGTGAACCGCAGCTGGATCGTGTCGTCGGGCAGCCCCGCCGCGCCGAAGCGCTTCGTCACCTCGTAGCCGAGCATGGTGCCCACGGTCCGGTTGACGTTGCGGATCGGCATCTCCAGCCAGACCGGCCGGCCGTCGTCGAGCGCTCCCTCGCACAGCTGGATCAGCGAGTTGTCCAGCGCCTTGTCCAACCCGTGGTCCTGGCTGGACGTGCAGTTCAGCGAGCCGCCGAAGGGCCGCTCCGGGGTGTGCAGCAACGGGGTGATGTCGAGGCCGGAGGCCTTCCAGTGGTCGACGGCGGCGCGGGCGTCGAGCAGGTCGACCCGGCCGACCGCCTCCTGCAGGCTGCGGAAGCCCAGCGCGGCGAGGTAGGTGCGCACCTCCTCGGCGATGAAGGTGAAGAAGGCCTCGACGAACTCGGGCCTGCCGGTGAACCGCCTGCGCAGTTCCGGGTTCTGGGTCGCCACACCGACCGGACAGGTGTCGAGATGGCAGACGCGCATCATCACGCAGCCGGCAACCACCAGCGGGGCGGTGGCGAAACCGAACTCCTCGGCCCCCAGCAGCGCCCCGACGATGACGTCGCGGCCGGTCTTCAGCTGCCCGTCGACCTGCACGACGATGCGGTCGCGCAGGCCGTTGAGCAGCAGCGTCTGCTGGGTCTCGGCCAGCCCCAGCTCCCAGGGGGCACCCGCGTGCTTCAGCGAGGTCAGCGGCGAGGCGCCCGTCCCGCCGTCGTGCCCGGAGATCAGCACCACATCGGCGTGCGCCTTGGAGACCCCGGCGGCGACCGTGCCGACGCCGACCTCGGCGACCAGCTTGACGTGCACCCGGGCCTTGGGATTGGCGTTCTTCAGGTCGTGGATGAGCTGGGCGAGGTCCTCGATCGAGTAGATGTCATGGTGCGGCGGCGGGGAGATGAGCCCGACACCGGGCGTCGAGTGCCGCGTCTTCGCGATCCACGGGTAGACCTTGTGGCCAGGAAGCTGCCCCCCCTCCCCGGGCTTCGCCCCCTGGGCCATCTTGATCTGGATGTCGTCGGCGTTGGCGAGGTACTCGCTGGTCACCCCGAACCGGCCGCTGGCGACCTGCTTGACCGCGGAGCGGCGCAGGTCCCCGTTCGCGTCCGGCGTGAACCGCTCCGCGTCCTCGCCGCCCTCGCCGGTGTTCGACTTCCCGCCGAGCCGGTTCATGGCGATAGCCAGCGTCTCGTGCGCCTCGGCGCTGATCGAGCCGTAGGACATGGCACCGGTCGCGAACCGCTTGACGATCTCCGAGGCCGGCTCGACCTCCTCGATCGGCACCGGCGTGCGCACCCCGGTACGCAGCTCGAACAGACCCCGCAGCGTCGCGTTCTCCCGGGACAGACCGTCGACCCGGGCGGTGTACTTCTGGAAGGTCTCGTACTGCCGGGTGCGGGTGGCGTGCTGGAGCAGGAAGACGGTCTCCGGGTTGAACAGGTGCAGCTCACCCTCGCGGCGCCACTGGTACTCGCCGCCGACCTCCAGCGTGCGGTGCGCGTGCTCGGAGGCGATCGGCGGGTAGGCCCGCCGGTGCCGCGCTGCCACCTCCGCCGCGATGACGTCGAGTCCGATGCCGTCGAGGCGCGACGGGGTACCCGCGAAATAGGCGTCGATCAGTTCCTGGGACAGCCCGATCGCCTCGAAGACCTGGGCACCGGTGTAGCTCGCCACCGTCGAGATGCCCATCTTGGACATCACCTTCAGCACGCCCTTGCCGAGCGCCTTGATCATGTTCTTCTCGGCCTGCTCCCGGGACACCCCGACGATCTCGCCCTCGGCGATGAGGCTGTCGATCGACTCGAATGCCAGGTACGGGTTGACCGCCGCGGCGCCGTAGCCGGTGAGCAGCGCGATGTGGTGCACCTCACGGGCGTCGCCGCACTCGACGATGAGGCCGACCTTCGTCCTGGTCCGCTCCCGGATCAGGTGGTGGTGCACGGCGGCGGTCAGCAGCAGCGACGGGATCGGGGCCTTGCGCGTGTCGGAGTCCCGGTCGGAGAGCACGACGATGCGGGCACCGTCGGCGATGGCCTCGCTGACCCCGGCGCAGATTTCCGCCAGCCGGGCGGCGAGCGCCGCGCCGCCCCCGTCGACGTCATACAGGCCACGGACCGTCACCGAGGCGAAGCCGGGCATGTCACCGTCGTCGTTGATGCCGATGATCTTCGAAAGCTGGCTGCTGCTGATCACCGGATAGGGCAGGTGCACCATCCGGCAGGACGCCGGGGATGGCGCGAGCAGGTTGCCCTCCGGGCCGAGCACCCGGCCCAGGCTCGTCACCAACTCCTCGCGGATCGCGTCCAGCGGCGGGTTGGTGACCTGCGCGAACAACTGGGTGAAGTAGTCGAACAGCAGCCGGGGACGGCTGGAGAGCACCGCCACCGGCGTGTCGGTGCCCATCGAGCCGATCGGCTCCGCGCCCGTGCGCGCCATCGGCGCGACGAGCACGCGCAGCTCCTCCAGCGTGTAGCCGAACACCTGCTGGCGACGCAGCACCGAGGAGTGCCCGTAGAGGAGCTGCTCCCGCTCGGGCAGGTCGTCCAGCTCGATCAGACCGGCGTGCAACCACTCCGCGTACGGCGCCGCGTTCGCGAGCTCGGACTTGATCTCCTCGTCGCTGACGATGCGCCCCTCGGCGGTATCCACCAGGAACATCCGCCCCGGCTGGAGCCGGCCTTTCTGCACCACCTTGTGCGGCGGGATGTCGAGCACGCCCACCTCGGAGGCCATCACGACCAGGCCGTCGTCGGTGACCCAGTACCGCGAGGGCCGCAGCCCGTTACGGTCGAGCACCGCCCCGATGACCGTCCCGTCGGTGAACGCGATGGAGGCCGGGCCGTCCCACGGCTCCATCAGCGTGGAGTGGAACTGGTAGAAGGCGCGCAGCGCCGGGTCCATCTCGGTGTGGTTCTCCCACGCCTCGGGGATCATCATCAGCACCGCGTGCGGCAGGCTGCGACCGCCCAGGTACAGCAGTTCCAGGACCTCGTCGAAGCTCGCCGAGTCGCTCGCCCCGTCCGCGCAGACGGGGAACAGCCGGGAGAGGTCACCGGGGATCAGGTCGCTGGCGAGCAGCGCCTCGCGGGCCCGCATCCAGTTCCGGTTCCCGCGGACAGTGTTGATCTCCCCGTTGTGGGCGACGAACCGGTACGGGTGCGCCAGCGGCCAGCTCGGGAAGGTGTTCGTGGAGAACCGGCTGTGCACCAGCGCGATGGCACTGGTGAACCGGGGGTCGTCGAGGTCGGGAAAGTAGGCCGAGAGCTGGTGGGTGGTGAGCATCCCCTTGTAGACCAGGGTCCGCGACGACAGCGACGCCAGGTAGACGCCGGTCTCCCGGCGGATCCGCTTGCGGGCGCAGAACGCCCGACGTTCGAGGTCGGCCTGGTCGAACCCGTTCCCCGCGCCGCCCTCAACCGGACCGGCGGCGGGCAGACTGCCGGGCAATGCGAGGAACAGCTGCCGCATCCGCGGCTCAACCTCGTGGGCCGCGTGCCCGACGATGTGGCTGACGACCGGCACCTCACGCCAGCCGAGGACCCGCAGCCCCTCCTGGCGGACGATGCGGCTGATGGTGCGCACGGCTTCGTCCCGCTCCCCCGAGACCTGCGGCAGGAAGGCGATCCCGACGGCGTAACGCCCCGGGGCGGGCAGCGTGAAGTCGACGACGTCACGCAGGAACAGGTCGGGGACCTGCACCAGGATGCCGGCTCCGTCGCCGGTGTCCGGGTCGCTGCCCGAGGCACCCCGGTGGTCGAGGTTACGCAGCACGGTCAGGCCCTGCTCGACCAGCTCGTGACTGCGCCTGCCGTGTACATCGACGACGAAGCCGACGCCACAGGCATCGTGTTCGAAGGTGGGGTCGTAAAGACCTTGCGCACTCGGCATCCGGCGAAGTCCTGTCCATCTTCAGGGGCTGAAGGGGGTGCGGACAACGCTGTCCGAGTGGTGTGACGGCACGGCGACGCTGGCCCGGCGCCCCGTGTCTCTACCGAGTGTGCCACGCGGCCCGCTCATGCGCCGCGATCAAATATGTCCAGGAGATCACCGCCAGATGACGTCATACCTCCCCGCCCGGCCTCGGTCACTACAAGTAGGGGAAGGTCGACGGTCCAGCCGACGCCCGGGGCCCCGCCGGAGACGGCGTCTCCGGCGTCTCCGGCGTCTCATCAGGGCAGCTGCGGCTCCTCCGGCGGAACGGCCGACGTGTGCCCACCGCTCGCCGGCAATCTCGTCGCCAGGCCGCGGCTCTGCTGCGAACCAGCCGGTACGCCGGTGGTGGCAGTGGTGGCGGTAGTGGCAGTGGTGGCAGTGGTGGCGGTGGTGGCGGTGGTGGCGGTGGTGGCGGTGGTGGCGGTGGTGGCAGTGGTGGCAGTGGTGGCGGTGGTGGCGGTAGTGGCAGTGGTGGCGGTCGACCCGGAGGCATCGGGCACCGCGGCGGCGGGCACCGACCCGGCGGAACCAGGATCGGCCGGATCGGGACCGCCCAGATCAGGATCGACCGAATCGGGACCGACCGAATCGAGAGCGGCCGAATCGGGACCGGCCGAATCGGGAGCGGCCGCCCGCTGGTCGGCGGTAGCGGCGGTCGTCACCGTGGACCGCGCCGCGGGCCGGGAACGGGCGATTCCGAGGGCCTCCTGCTCCTCCCTGGACAGATTCGGATCCACGGGACTGCGGGTGACCGCCAGCGCCAGCAACGCCCCCAGACAGACGACGATCGAGGTCCAGATGTTGACCCGCAGCCCGAGGATCTGGTTCGCCGTGTCGATGCGCAGCATCTCGATCCACAACCGGCCGAACGTGTAGAGCGCGACGTAGAGGCAGAACAGCTTGCCGCGGCCGAGCCGGTGCCGCCGATCGACGACCAACAGGATCCCGGCCACCACCAGGTTCCACAGGCACTCGTAGAGGAAGGTCGGCTGATAGGTGGACACGCCGGGGATGATCTGGTGCTTCTCGTCGATGCGCACCGCCCAGGGCAGGGTGCTCGCCTTGCCGTACAGCTCCTGGTTGAACCAGTTGCCCCAGCGTCCGATCGCCTGGGCCAGGATGATGCCCGGCGCCGCGGCGTCGCCGAACAGGGCGAGGCTGATGCCGTAGCGCCGGGTCGCCAGCCACGCGCCGAAGGCCCCGCCCGCGATGGCGCCCCAGATACCCAGCCCGCCGTTCCAGATCTTGATGACGTCCAGCACGTTGCCGTCCCGGCCGAAATAGGCGGCCGGAGTGCTGACCACGTGGTAGACGCGGGCGCCGACGATGCCGAACGGGACGGCCCAGTAGGCGACCTCGCTGGCCACCATGGGATCCATGCCGCGAGCGCGCAGCCTTCTTCCCGTCACGAATACGGCGACGAAGACGCCAATAATGATCATCAGGGCGTAGGCACGCAGCGGCACCGGCCCGAGATGCACCACGCCACGCGATGGGCTAGGAATAGCGGCGAGAACCACGGTCGCCAGGCTATCCCGTGGACCCGTCCATCACGCGCGGGGTGCCCCGGCCACGTGTCGCACAGTCACGTGTCGCACAGTCACGTGTCTCGCTCGGTGCGCGGCGGGGTGATATATGCGGCGCTCGATGTGGGCAATACTCGATGTGGGCGACAGATGTGACGGCCGGGTCGGGGCGGCCGGGAGTTCACGCCGGAACGGGAGCGCGCACCCCTCCGGCGAGTTCCGCGGCGAGCCGACGGATTCCGGCGAGGCCCGCTGAGGCGCCGGCTCCGGAACGTTCCGCCTCAAGCAGGACCTTCACCAGCGCGGAGCCGACGATCACACCGTCGGCGAAGCCCGCGACCTCGGCGGCCTGCGCCGCGGTGCTCACCCCGAGCCCCACCGCCACCGGGAGCTCGGTGGCGGCCCGCACCCGGGCGACCAGATCGGCCGCCCGCTCGCCGACCGCCGCCCGGGTCCCGGTGACACCCATCAGCGAGGCGGCATAGACGAAGCCGCGCGCGACGCCGGCGACCAGCCGGAGACGGGTGTCCGAGGAGCTGGGAGCGACGAGGAACACCGGGGCCAGGCCGTGCGCGGCGCACGCGTCGAGCCAGGGCCCGGCCTCCTCGGGCGGCAGGTCCGGAGTGATTGCTCCGGCGCCCCCGGCGGCGGCCAGATCGGCCGCAAACGAGGCCGCGCCGTAGCGGTCGATCGGGTTCCAGTAGGACATGACCAGGGCCGGGGCCCCCGTCGCGGCGACGGCCTCGACGGTGCGGATCACGTCCCGCGTCGTGACCCCGCCGCGCAGGGCCGCATCCGCCGCGTCCTGGATCACCGGACCATCCATGGTGGGGTCGGAGTAGGGCAGGCCGACCTCAACAACGTCGACTCCCGCCGCCACCATGGCCCGCATGGCCTCGATCGCCCCGTCCACCGTCGGGAATCCCGCGGGCAGATAGCCGACCAGCACCGACCGCCCCTCCTCGCGGGCCGCCGCGAACACTGCGTCCAACCGACTCTGCACCGTGCGTCCGTTCCGTCGAGCCCGAGGGCCTTTATGGCCTGTCTGTCCTGCGCGTTCTGTGCGTCCTACGCGTCCCGTGCGTCCCGTCTTGGTTGCTGCCGGTCCCGAGACAGGATCCCTCAGGGTCCCTCAGACCGGTCGCGCCGGACCGCCGACGGGGCCCCCGCCGGCATCGGCCTCGTCGAGGAGGTCGAACCAGCGGGCGGCGGTGTCGACGTCCTTGTCCCCCCGACCGGAGCAGTTGACGACGACAGTCGTGCCCGGACCGAGCTTCCGGGCGACGTCGAGGGCACCCGCGAAGGCGTGCGCGCTCTCGATCGCGACCAGGATGCCCTCGGTACGGGCCACCAGCGCGAGCGCCTCCATCGCGGCGGTGTCGTCCACGACCCGATAGCTCGCCCGACCGGTCTCGTGCAGCAGGGCATGCTCGGGGCCGATGCCAGGGTAGTCCAGACCCGCCGAGATCGAGTGGGAGACCTGGGTCTGCCCGAACTCGTCCTGCAGCAGGAACGTCCGCATGCCGTGCAGCACGCCCGCGGAACCGCCGGCGATCGCCGCGGCGTGCCGACCGGTGGCGACCCCGTCCCCCCCGGCCTCGCAGCCGATCAGCGCGACCTCGACGTCGGGGATGAACGGGTGGAAGATGCCCATCGCGTTCGAGCCGCCACCGACGCAGGCGACGACGGCGTCGGGCAGTCGGCCGACACGATCGAGCACCTGGGCGCGCGCCTCGACCCCGATGATCCGCTGGAAGTCGCGGACCAGCATCGGGAACGGATGCGGGCCCATCACCGACCCGATGCAGTAATGGGTCGTGTCAACGGTGGCCACCCAGTCGCGCATGGCCTCGTTGATGGCGTCCTTCAAGGTTCGGCTGCCGGAGGTGACCGCAACGACCTCGGCGCCGAGCAGGCGCATCCGGGCGACGTTTAGGGCCTGCCGGCGGGTGTCCTCCTCGCCCATGTAGACGACGCAGTCCAGGCCGAGCAGGGCGCAGGCGGTGGCCGTGGCAACACCGTGCTGACCGGCTCCGGTCTCGGCGATAACCCGGGTCTTGCCCATCCGCCGGGTCAGCAGGCACTGCCCGAGGACATTATTGATCTTGTGGGAACCGGTGTGCGCAAGATCCTCACGCTTGAGCAGGATGCGGGCACCGCCAACGTGCGCGGTGAGCCGGTGGGCGTCGGTGAGCGGAGTGGGCCGGCCCGCGTAGCTCGCCAGCAGCCCGTCCAGTTCCGCGGTGAAGCCGGGATCCACCCTGGCCGCCGCGTAGGCTGCGGTGAGCTCGTCCAGCGCCGCCATGAGGGCCTCGGGGACGAAACGACCACCGAAACGCCCGAAGTGCCCCGAAGAGTCGGGGAACGCCTGCCAGCTCGACGTGTCCGGACGGACCGGACCGGAGCCCGACGGCGTCCCGGTTCCGGCGGCCGCGGGGCGAACTGACTCGGCAGCGGTTCGGGTGGTCACGGTGCGACTGTATAGGGCCGAGCCCCGGATACCGGGGCACGGGCGCCGGCGGCCTCAGCGCCCGACCCGGGCCGCCGGATGCGCGCCGGCCGCCACCAGATCGGCGACCGTCTGACGAGGATCGCCGGTGACGGCTGCCTCGCCGACCAGTACCACGTCCGCCCCCGCAGCGGCGTAGGCGAGCAGATCGTGCGGCCCCCGGATGCCGGACTCGGCGACCGCGAGCACTTCCGGGGGCACCATCGGCGCGAGCCGGGCGAAGGTGCTCCGATCGATCTTCAGCGTGTGCAGGTCGCGGGCGTTCACCCCGACCAGTTGGGCGCCGGCGTCCAGCGCCCGCACCATCTCCGCCTCGTCATGCACCTCGACCAGCGCCGTCATGCCCAGGGACTCGATCCGCTCGCGCAGGCCGACGAGCCGCGGCTGGTCCAGCGCCGCGACGATGAGCAGGACGATGTCCGCCCCGTGCGCCCGGGCCTCGAAGACCTGGTAGGGCGACACGATGAAGTCCTTGCGCAGCAGCGGGACGTCCACCGCGCGACGCACGGCGTCGAGGTCGGCCAGGGAGCCGCTGAAGCGCCGTTGCTCGGTCAGGACACTCACCGCGGCGGCGCCCGCCGCCTCGTACTCGGTGGCGAGGGCAGCGGGGTCGGTGATGGTCGCCAGCTCCCCCTTCGAGGGGGAACGGCGCTTCACCTCGGCAATCACCGAGACCCGGGAGTCCCGGAAGACGGCAAGCGCGTCCTTCGGGTCGGGAACGCGTTCCACCCGCCGCTTGAGATCTGCCAGAGAGGTCTGTTGCTCGCGGGCGGCAAGATCGATCCCGACCCCGTCGAGGATCTCGGTGAGAACGCTCATCGCCCCGCGCTCGCGACTGTCGCGGTCATGCCGCCGATGGTAGGCCAGGCAGGCACGGTGTGCCCGGCCCCCCCACATGCGGCTACGATCCACGACTCCACATAGTTGACTTTCCCGTGAGGAATCGGGTAGCGGCCCGAACGCACCCATCTTCACGGACGCTGCACTGTCAGCCACTTCGGATCCGCCTGCACCGATCAGCTACGGTCCGCAATCGATCTTGCGTCGTGAGCCCGTTGACAGAGTAACGCGACGAGGCCGGTGAACCACCGTGTGCAGAGGCACCACCGGGTTACCACCTCGATCGTCGGGCGACGACATCACGAGATCCGGGCGGCCGCACGACAGGTTCTCGGGATCGGCGGCCGCAACGCGCCGCGCACACTCGGGACCGCCGCGCCTTCGCCGACCGGAAACACGCATGGCACGCCGCACATGTCCTCGGGCGGACCCGAACCCTCGGGCGGACCCGGGCAGCGCCCCAGGGACGGCGTGGCGGGCTGGCGTCGATCGTCGGCGCCCCCTATACTCGAACATGAGTTCGACACCGAGGAGAGTTCCGATGGACAGCCGCCCCCTCTCGTCCCCCCTCTCGTCCCCCCTCGGCGCCGCCCGGGTGCCCGCGGCGCGCGACGCCCCGGGCGCGCACCGGCGGCCCCGCCTCGAGCCCGAGCTCGCCGAGCAGCTCGACGAGCTGTCCCGCTGCCTGATCCGGATGGACGCCGTCATGATGATGCTCGAAGCCGACCTGGACCGCCGGGCGCTGGCTCTCACGGAGCTGGTCGACCCGTTTCCCGACCTCCCACCCGCGGACCTGGCGCCCGCCGACCCGCTGGCCGACCCGCTGGCCGGTGGCGCTCCCGGTTCCGGCTGGCCGGCCCGCCAAGCCGGGCGTCGCGGAGACGCCAGGTGATCAGGTCGGGTCGTGGCCCCGCTCGATCGCGTCCCAGGCGTCGGCCGGAGTGGCATCGCGGGCCTGGTAGCGGCCGGACATTGCGGGCCATGACCGGCCGCGCAGGACGACGAGGGCGCCGACGAGGATGAGCAGCAGCCCGCCCGCAAACGACAGCCAGGGAGCGATCGTCTGGCTGACGTCATCGATCCGCGCCTGGCCACCGGGCACGAGCTGGCGGACCTGATCGGTCTCGCGCAGCGTCGGGAGTGGATCCCAGCCGATGCGTCCGGCCACGTAGGCGATACCGGCCCCGGCGGCCGCGGTGAGCACACCGATGACCAGCCGCCCGATGCGCCGGGTGGCCACGATCGCCACGGCCGCGGCAAGCCCGACCAGGGCGAGAGCGGTCGCCGTCGATGCGAGCGCCCCGCCGGTCCAGTGCACGGCGAGTGGCGCCGCGACGGCGCCGCCGTCCGCCCCACCGCGGGGCCCGCTCACCCGAGCGGACACCCAGGTCGCACCGCCCGACACGAGCACGACGCCGGCACCGAGCAGACATCCCAGCACCGCGAGGGTGCGTTCCCGGTGGCCGCGTCGCATCGCCTCGGCCGCGTGCACATCGCCTCCGGGACGGTGGCCCGGCGAAGGCGGCTCCGCGGTGCCGGCCCGGTCGCGCGGGGAGGATGGGCGCCCCGCGGGGGGGGACCCTGCGGCCGTCATGACGGCGGTCGCAACGACTCGGCGACCTCGACGGCGCGCAGGACGGCGGCGGCCTTCGCGCGGCTTTCCAGATCCTCGGTGTCGGGATCGGAATCCGCGACGATGCCGGCTCCGGCCTGAACGTAGGCCATACCGTCGCGCATCACTGTGGTGCGGATCGCGATCGCGGTGTCCAGATCACCGCCGAAGTCCAGGTAGCCGACCACGCCCCCGTACAGGCCCCGCCGGGTCGGCTCCAGCTCGTCGATGACCTCCATCGCCCGCACCTTGGGCGCCCCCGAGAGCGTCCCCGCCGGAAACGTCGCGGCCAGCACGTCCACGGCGCTGCGGTCCGGAGCCACCTCACCGATCACCGTGGAGACAATGTGCATGATGTGCGAGAACCGTTCGATGGCCGCGAACTCGACGACCCGGACCGAACCGGGGTTGCAGACCCGCCCGAGGTCGTTGCGGACCAGGTCGACCAGCATCACGTGCTCGGAGCGTTCCTTCGGATCCGCGAGAAGCTCCGCCGCAAGCTCGGCGTCCTGTTCGGGAGTGCCTCCCCGGGGCCGGCTGCCCGCGATGGGGTGCAGCAACGCCCGGCGGCCGGTGACCTTGACGTGCGCCTCCGGGGAGGATCCGACGACGTCGTGGTCGGCGAAACGCAGCAGGTACATATAGGGACTCGGATTCGAGGTCCGCAGCACCCGGTAGACGTCGAGCGCATCCGCGGTCGTCCGCCGTTCGAAGCGCTGCGAGACGACGATCTGGAAGCACTCGCCGGCGCGGATCTCCTCGATGGCCCGCTCGACCGCGGTCTGGAAGGCACCGGGAGGCGTGGCGGAGACGAAGTCGCCGACCCCCGCGGCGGTGCCCGCCGTGGTCGCCACGGTCGGCTCGTTCCACTTCGCGAGATCGCTGGTCATGGCCTCCAGCCGGGCCACCGCGTCGTCGTAGGCGGCGTCCAGGTCGATCCCGGCCGGGTGTGCGGCGGCGTCCGCGTCCCCACCGGTGGTGCCGGTGGCGCCTGCGTCACCGGCACCATTCCCGCGGCCGGTGAAGACGTTGGCCACCAGCAGGCAGGAACCATCCCGATGGTCCAGCACGGCGAGATCGGTGGTGAGCAGCATGCGCAACTCGGGAAGGCCGAGGTCGTCGACGGCGTGCGCGGGGAGCCGCTCGATGCGGCGCACGATGTCGTAGCCGAGATAGCCGACCAGACCACCCATGAGCGGAGGGGCCTGTGGGCTGTTCGAGGCCTGCAGAGTGCTCTCCACCGCACGCAGGATGTCGAGCGGGTCACCGTCGACCGGCACTCCGGGAGGCGGCGCACCGTCCACCCACACCGCCTGCCCGTCGCGCTCGGTCAGCGTCGCCGCGGCCCGCACACCGATGAACGAATACCGCGACCACACCCCGCCATGCTCCGCCGATTCCAGCAGGAACGTCCCGGGGCCGCCGGCGAGCTTGCGGTAGACGCCGACGGGTGTCTCCCCGTCGGCGAGCAGCCGACGGGTGACGGCGACGACCGGATGCGCCGCCGCCGCGGCCCGGAACTCCTCCCGGCCGGGGATGATCTGCCCGGTCGTCATCGGTCCGCGCCGGCCTTGCTCACGCCGGCCCTGTCCACGCCAGCGGGGTCACCGGCGGCACCGGAAACGCTGGCGGCACCGGAAACGCTGGCGGCACCGGAGAGGTCGCGGGGCCGGGCGGTATCCGCGGCCTCGACGGTCACCGTGGGCAGAAGATTGCCGTCGAAGCAGGTCCGCGTGCCCGTGTGGCAGGCCGGGCCCACCTGGTCCACCCGGACGAGGACGGTGTCCCCGTCGCAGTCGAGCGCGACCGACCGCACCCATTGCCGGTGCCCGCTGGTCTCCCCCTTGACCCAGTACTCCGCGCGGCTGCGGCTCCAGTACGTGGCCCGGCCCGTGGTGAGGGTCCGGTGCAGCGCCTCGTCGTCCATCCACCCGAGCATCAGCACCTCGCCGGTGTCGTACTGCTGGGCGACGGCGGGGAACAGGCCCGCGTCGTTGCGGCGCAGCCTACGGGCGATGGCGGGATCCAGAGCGGAAGGGCGAATGGTCACCCCACCATTCTGCTCGCGCCCGGCGCCGCAGCGGTGCCGGGCGACGGGCCGCCCGCCGCTCCCGTCCCGACCCCCGCCGCCCAGGATCGGTGCAGGCGCTGGTACACGCCGCGCATCGCGATCAGATCCCGGCGCGGACCGCGCTGGACGATCCGTCCGGCGTCCACGACGACGACGTCCTGTGCCGCCTCGGCCGTCGGCGCCCCGTCGGCGCCCCGTCGGCGGACGCGCCTGGTCAGCGCACGGGTACACCCGCGCCGCGCAGCGCCGTCTTCACCTCGCCGATGCGCAGCTGCCCGAAGTGGAACACGCTCGCCGCGAGCACCGCGTCCGCGCCCGCGTCGATCGCCGGCGCGAAGTGGGCCAGGTCGCCGGCCCCGCCGCTGGCGATCACCGGGACATCGACCTCGGCACGCACCGCGCAGATCATCTCCAGGTCGTAGCCGTCCCGTGTGCCGTCGGCATCCATCGAGTTGAGCAGGATCTCCCCGGCGCCGAGCTCGACCACCCGCGCCGTCCAGGCCACCGCGTCGATGCCGGTGCCCTTGCGGCCGCCGTGCGTCGTGACCTCGAAGCGCGGACCGTCGGGACCGGGTGGGCGCCGGGCGTCCACCGAGATGACGATGCACTGGTTACCGAACCGGTGGGCGCACTCGCGCACCAGCTCGGGCCGGGCCACCGCCGCCGTGTTGATGCCGACCTTGTCGGCCCCCGCCCGCAGCAGGCGGTTCACGTCGTCGACCGAGCGGACCCCGCCACCCACGGTCAGCGGGATGAACACCTGTTCGGCGGTCCGCCGCACGATGTCATAGGTGGTCTCCCGATCGCCGCTGGACGCGGTGATGTCGAGGAACGTCAGCTCGTCGGCACCCTCGGCGTCGTAGAGGCGCGCCATCTCGACCGGGTCGCCGGCGTCGCGCAGGTCCGTGAAGTTCACGCCCTTCACGACCCGGCCGGCGTCAACGTCGAGGCAGGGAATCACCCGGACCGCGACGCTCATCGACCCACCGCACCCGCACATCCGTTTCCGATATTCCCGATATTCCCGGCAACGGCCAGGGCCTCGGGCAGCGTGAAGGCGCCGGCGTAGAGCGCCTTGCCGATGATCGCGCCCTCCACTCCGGGCACCACGGCGATCGCGGTGAGGTCGTCGAGCGTGGCCACGCCGCCGCTGGCGACCACCGGCCGGCTGGTGGCCGCGGTCACGGAGCGCAGGAGCTCGACGTTCGGCCCGGTGAGCGTGCCGTCTCGGCGCACATCCGTCACCACGTACCGGGCGCAGCCGTCGGCGTCGAGGCGGGCGAGCACATCGAACAGCTCGCCACCGTCCCGCGTCCAGCCCCGGGCCGACAGCGTGGTCCCCCGGACGTCGAGACCGACCGCGATACGGTCACCGACCCGGTCGATGGCCCGGCGGACCCAGTCGGGATCCTCGAGCGCAGCCGTGCCGATGTTGACCCGGGCCGCGCCGGTGGCCAGCGCCGCGTCGAGCGATGCGTCGTCGCGGATGCCGCCGGAGAGCTCGACGGCCACGTCCACCGCGCGTACCACCTCGGCGATGAGCTCCCGATTCGACCCCCGGCCGAAGGCAGCGTCGAGATCGACCAGGTGGATCCACTCGGCGCCGTCGCGCTGCCAGGTCAGCGCCGCCTCCCGCGGGTCGCCGTACGAGGTCTCGGAACCGGCCTCGCCCTGGACGAGTCGGACGGCCCTGCCGTCGGCCACGTCCACGGCGGGCAGCAGAGTAAGCGTCACATCGGCCACCCTACGGTCCAGCGGGGCGCTGGAGCCGCCCTAATTACAGGACATCCGCATTACAGGACATCCGCCCTCGCGTTCACGCTCACTCAGACCAGGGCTCGCTCAGACCAGGCTGCCGAGCCAGTTCGCCAGCAGGTGCGCTCCGGCATCCCCGGACTTCTCCGGGTGGAACTGGGTCGCGGCGAGCGCACCCCGTTCGACGGCGGCGGCGAACGGCTCGCCGTGCTCCCCCACGGTGTCCCCGGCGGCCGGATCGGCCTTCGCCGCGTACGAGTGGACAAAGTAGAACCGCGTGTCCGCGGGCAGTCCGGCGAACAGGATCGATCCGGCGGGCGGCGCCACAGTGTTCCAGCCCATGTGCGGCAGGATGTCGGCGGCGAGCCGGCGGACCTCGCCAGGGATCACGCCGAGCCCGACCGTCCGCACCCCGTGCTCGTCACCGAGCTCGTACAGCACCTGCATCCCGACGCAGATCCCGAGCACGGGCCGTCCCGCCGCTACCCGCTCCCGCACCACGGGCGCGGCGCCCACGGCGTCGATGCCTGCCATACAGGCCGCATAGGCGCCCACGCCCGGTACGACCAGGCCCGCCGCGCCGCGGGCCACGTCAAGATCCGCGGTCACCGTCACGTCGGCGCCGACTCGGGCGAGCGCGCGCTCGGCCGACCGCAGGTTTCCCGAGCCGTAGTCCAGGACAACCACCCGGGGACGCCGGCCGGGTCCGTCTCCGCTCACAGCACACCTTTCGTGGAGGGTATCCCGGCGACGCGGGCGTCGAGCGCCACCGCGTCGCGCAGAGCCCGCGCGACCGCCTTGAACTGGGCCTCGACCACGTGATGGGCGTTGCGGCCGGACAGCACCCGCACGTGCAGCGCGAGCCGGGCGGACGCGGTGATCGACTCGAAGATGTGCCGGGTCAGCGTCGTGTCGTAAGTTCCGATCATCCCGACGAGATCCGGTTCGACGTGCACGCAGTACGGCCGGCCGGACAGGTCGACGGCGGCTTGGGCGAGCGCCTCGTCCAGCGGGACGGTGGCATCCCCGAACCGGCGGATACCCGCCTTGTCGCCGAGCGCCTCGCGCAGGGCGGACCCGAAGGCGATCGAGGTGTCCTCGACGGTGTGGTGGGCGTCGATGTGCAGATCCCCCCGGGTACGCACGGTGAGGTCGAACCCGCCGTGCTTGCCGAGCTGGGACAGCATGTGGTCGAAGAACGGGACGCCGGTGTCCGACGAGGAGATTCCCGTCCCGTCGAGGTCGAGCTCGACCAGGACGTCCGACTCCAACGTCTTGCGTTCGATTCGCGCGGTGCGTGCCATCGGGGGCTTCCTCGGTCTCTGTAGATCTCAGGCCGGGCCAGGGGCTCAGGCCGGGCCAGGGGCTCAGGCGGTGGCGAGGCTGATGACACCGTCCGCGCCGATGACGCTGCCGGTGAGAGTTCTGCCCAGCGCCCCGAGAAACGCGTCCACCTCGTTCGGCAGCCCGGCGGTGACCCGCAGCCAGCCGGTCAGACCGACATCGCGGACCAACACTCCCGCGTCCAACAGGCTCTGCCACACCGCCCGCTGATCGGCGAACCGGCCGAAGAACACGAAGTTGGCGTCGCTCGGAGCCAGCCGCAGACCGAGCGCCGGCAACTCCCGGACGATGCGGTCGCGCTGGGCCTTGACCGCCTCCACCGTGCCGAGCAGCTCGTCGGCGTGCGCGAGCGCCGTGCGCGCGACGGCCTGGGTGAAGCTCGACAGGTGGTAGGGCAGCCGCACCAGGTACAGCGAGTCCACCACGGCGGGGTGCGCGGCAAGATAGCCTACCCGGGCACCGGCCAGCGCGAACGCCTTGCTCATTGTCCGGGTGACGACGAGCCGCGGATGACGGGGCAGCAGCGTCAGCGTGCTGGGCACGCCGGCCCGGCGGAACTCGGCGTAGGCCTCGTCGACGACGACCATGCCGCTGCCGGTGGCCTCCACCGCCTCACAGGCGGCGGCGACGACCTCGGGCGGCAGGGCCGTGCCCGTCGGATTGTTCGGTGAGCAGAGGAAGACCAGGGCGGGTCGGTGCCGGGCGATCGCGTCGGTGACCACGGCCGGGGAGAGCGTGAAGTCCTCCGCTCGCTGCCCGGCCACCCACTCGGTGGCGGTGGCCAGCGCGATGAGGCGGTGCATCGAGTAGGACGGCTCGAACCCGAGCGCCACCCGACCGGGCCCGCCGAACGCCTGGAGGAGCTGCTGGAGGATCTCGTTGGAGCCGTTGGCGGCCCAGACCTGACTGGTGTGCACGCCGAAGCCGGCGTCCGGTGTCAGGTAGTAGGCGAGGTCGGCACGCAGCGCCTCGGCGTCCCGGTCGGGATAGCGGTTCGCCTCGGTGGCGGCGAGGGCCGCGGCCTTGCCGATGGCGTCGACCAGCCCGACCGACGGCGGGTGCGGGTTCTCGTTGGTGTTGAGCCGCACCGGCACGTCGAGCTGCGGAGCGCCGTAGGGCGAGAGCCCGCGCAGGCTGTCGCGCAGCGGCAGGCCGTCAGCGTCCCACGGGCGCCACGGCCGGTCCTCGGCACCGCTCCCGGCCGCCTTGAATATCATCGGAGTCGAACCTCCACCGCGTCGACGTGAGCTGTGAGGTCCTCCGCCCCGCCGAGCGCGGCGATACGCGGGGCGACGGCGGCGAGCCCCTCCCGCGTGCACTCGACCACCTGGACCTGACGTTGGAAGGCGGTGACCGCCAGACCGCTGGAATGCCGGGCGGTGCCGCCGGTGGGCAGGACGTGGTTGGACCCGGCCAGGTAGTCGCCGAGCGGGACGGGAGCGTAGTCGCCGACGAAGACCGCTCCGGCGTGGCGCACCCGGGCGGCGACCGCGGCGGCGTCCGCGGTGTGGATCTCCAGATGCTCGGCGGCCCAGCCGTCCGCCACCGCGAGACCCGCGTCGACGTCCGCGACGAGCGCGACCGCCCCCTGGCCGGCGAGCGACTCCGCCACCCGCTCCCGGTGGCGGGTGGCGGGCACCTGCTTGCCGAGCTCGACGTCGACCGCGTCGGCGAGTTCCACCGACGGGGTGATCAGCAGGCAGGCGGCCATCGGGTCGTGCTCGGCCTGGGCGATGAGGTCGGCTGCGACGAAGGCCGGATCCGCGGTGGCGTCGGCGAGGATCGCGACCTCGGTCGGGCCCGCCTCGGCGTCCACCCCGACGACCCCACGCAGCAGGCGCTTGGCCGCCGTGACGTAGACGTTGCCGGGCCCGGTGATCACATCGACCGGCGGGCAGCTCGTGGTCCCGTAGGCGGCCATCGCCACGGCCTGGGCTCCGCCGGCCGCGTAGACCTCCTCGACACCGAGCAGCGCGCAGGCGGCGAGGATCACCGGATGCGGCAGCCCGCCGTTGTCCTTCTGCGGCGGGGAGAAGACCGCGAGCGAGCCGACCCCGGCCTCCTGGGCGGGCACGACGTTCATCACGACGCTGCTGGGGTAGGCGACCCGCCCGCCCGGCACGTACAGGCCGACCCGCTCCACCGGCACCCAGCGCTGCGTCACCGTGGTGCCGGGCGCGACCTCGATCGCCACCGGCTCCCGCAGCTGCGCACGGTGCACCAGCCGAGTCCGGCGGATCGCCTCGGTCAGCGCGTCGCGCACGGCCGGATCCAGGACATCCGCGGCGGCGGCGAGAACCTGGGCGGGCACCCGCAGGCTCGGCGGGCGGACCCCGTCGAACCGCTCCGCGGCGGCGAGGACGGCCGCGTCGCCGCGGTCCCGCACGTCCGCACAGACCGGCCGGACCGCATCGACGGCGACGTCGACGTCGACGTCGGCCCGCGGCAGTAGCCGTCGGATCTCGGCTGCGGCAGGCACCGCGCCACGCAGATCAAGCCTTCTGAGCACGACAAGAGATTAGCTGGCCTCGGCGGGACCGGTAGAATCGTGTGTCCGCCGCAGGTGCGACGCTGGTTGCGTGTCCCCTCCACATACCCTGTCAGGACCGGATCACCCGGGCCGGGCGCCGGGTCCGGCCGAATCCGGCGAGTCGTTGGCGACCCTGCTGGCGGGCTACCGGGTGCATGCCCGGGCGCCTCGCGCGGCGGTGGCGGCGCTGACCGAGCAGCCACGCACCCTGCGCCAGCTGGTCCAGAGTTCGGGCCTGCCCCGACGGAGCGTGGAGGAGATCCTCGCCAGCCTCGGCGACGATCTGCGGACCGGCCCCGACGGGCGTCACGTGCTGCGCCCCGCGTCGATCGACCGCTACCGCGGCCTGATCCGCTATGACGAGCTGAGCGGACAGACTCCGCTCGATCCCCTCGCCGCCGTGATCACCCGCCACGGTCCGCTGGTCACGACCATGCATGATCTCATCGCTGCCGCGCCCCGACCGCGGGCCGACCTCGACCACGTACCCGCGACGGCGACGACCGTCGTGCGCCGGGCCGTCTGGCTGCGGACGCGTTACGACCTGCGCGGCGCGCATCTGCTGTGCATAGGTGATCATGATCTCACCTCGCTGGCGGCGGTCTCGTTGATCGACGGGCTCACCGTGACCGTCGTCGACATCGACGACGAGCTGCTCGCCTACCTGGACAGCTCGGCCCGGTCGTTGGACGTCCGGCTGCGGTGCCTCTACGCCGACCTGCGCTTCGGCCTGCCGCCGGCGGTGGTGGGCACAGCCGATCTGGCATTCACCGATCCGCCCTACACCCCGGAGGGCGTGGCGCTGTTCACCGGGCGCGGCGCGCAGGGTCTCGCGGACCGCGAACATGGTCGCGTCCTGCTGGCCTACGGGTTCAGCGACCGGGTACCGACGCTGGGTTGGAAGGTGCAGCGGGCACTGATCGATCAGGGCTTCGTGTTCGAGGCCATCTGGCCAGGCTTCCACGTCTACGAGGGCGCGGAGGCGGTGGGCGCCAGAGCCGACATGTACGTCTGCCAGCCGACCCCGGCCACCTGGAAGCAGCTGGACCGCTCGGCCACGGCGGCCACAACCGCGACGGCCGCCATCTACACCCGGGGCCGGCAGTCCACGCAGAGTCGGCCGACGCGCCTGACCGCCCCGGTCCTCGACGCGGTGGCCGCCTTCCTCGCCACCGGCCCGGCGGGTCGCGCCGTGTTCGTTGGCGAGCGGCGGGAGGTCGACGCGGTCCACGTGCGTCTCGCGACCGTGTTCGACCGGGGGCTGCCCGCGTTCGCCTCGACCGGCCCCGGCTCCTCGACCGGCCCCGGCGCCTCAACCGAGGACGGAACGGTCAGCGTGGCCACCGACCTGTCGGACGATCCGGGCCCCTGGCTGACCAGGCTCCTCCTGGCGGTCAACGCGGACCGGCTCGCCGTCGTCGTCTCCTCCGATCATCCCGATCTGGGCGTCCGCCGCCGGCGGGCCCAGGATGACCCGCTGCGGCAGCTGCGGGCGAAGTGGACCGCCACCCCCGCCCGGGACCTCGGGGACCTGCGGCTCGTGACGTTCACGGCCGTCGGCCCGGCGGCGCTCGCCCCCGCCGACCGGCTCGCCCGGTGGCTGCTGGACCGCCCGCATGGCAAGATCGGCAACGTCTGGCGGGACGGGCTCATCCGGATCGTCCGGGAGGATTCGGGGCGCACGCTCTCCCAGCGCGACGCCCGGGCCGCCGTGACCCGGGCCGCGCGCGATCCCGACCTGCTGGCCGCCCGACTGATCGATCTTCCCCGGCACGCCCTCGAGGGAATCCTCGCCGCGGTGTCGTCCGGCGACACGCTGCCGGCCGAGCCGGTGAGACCGGGCTGGATCCGGCAAAATGGGCAGACGCTGCGAAACGAGTAGATATTGACGGAATCGGAGCTGGCGACGGCGGAATCGCGGTGGCACCCGCGGGGCCGGCGGCCGGACGCGCCCGGCGCCGCCTACTGTCATGCTATGGCGACGCTTGCAGGCAACGGCTCCCGAGCACACGCATCAGACCTGCAGCGGTATCCCGATCCCGCCGGCGCCCGGGTACTGGTGGTCGAGGACGACGACGGCCTCGGTACCCAGCTCGTGCGCGGTCTGGACCGGGCCGGCTACACCGCCGACCGGGTGCGGACCGGGGAGGCCGCGCTCGCCCGGGTCGAGGGCGTGTCCCCGCCCGACCTCGTGCTCCTGGACCTGGGGCTGCCCGACATCGACGGCGCGGAGGTGTGCCGGCGCATCCGCGAGCGCGGGGACACCCCCGTGATCGTGGTGACGGCTCGGGGGGACGAGGCGGACCGGGTCGAGGCCTTGGACCTCGGTTCCGACGACTACCTGGTCAAACCATTCGGATTCGCCGAACTGCTGGCCCGGATACGGGCGGTGCGGCGGCGCGCCGCCCGGGCCACCGGTGAGAGCTCCGACGTGGTCCGGCACGGACCGCTCGTCCTCGACCGGCGCAGCCGGCGGATCTCCGTCGACGGCCGTCCGGTCCAGGTGACGGCGCGGGAGTACGATCTGCTGGCCTTCCTGGCCCGCGATCCCGGCCGGGTCCGGACCCGACGGGAGATCTTCACCGCTGTCTGGGGCGACTGGTTCGGCTCATCGAAGGTCCTCGACGTACACATCGGCGCGATCCGCCGCAAGCTCGGGATTCCCGAACTGATCGAAACGGTGTACGGGGTCGGCTTCCGCCTGGGCGGGCCGCCGACACCCGGCGCCGATCCGACCCCCGGTGACCGGAGCGCGCCACCCCTCGGCCGATGACCCGGCACATCCAATGACCCGGCGCATCCTGGCCGCCCAGCTCGCGCTCACGACGGCGCTGCTTGTCGGCCTGTGCGTCCCGATGGGGCTCGACGCCACCCGTCACGACCGGGCGCTGTTCGGCCTGCGGCTCACGGCCGCGATGCAGGCCTACTGCGCCGAGGTGAAGTGGCGGCGACTGTCCGCCGGCGCGGCCCCGCTGCCCGCCGCCGTACGCGACAGTACGGCCGTGCCACCGGACGAGCTCCGGCTGTTCGACCCGAACGGTACGCCCGTGGCCGACACCGGTGACGACATCCCGATCATGGGCTGGGATCTGGATCGGGCCCGCCGGGAGAACGTGGTCATCAACCCGAACGCGGCCAATCGACACCGGATGATCCTTGTTGCTCCGGTGTCCAACGCGCAGGGTCTGGTCGGCATCCTGGCCGTCGCGCGCAGCGATGCCGGGCTGCGCGCCTCGATCATCCACCGGTGGACGATGATCGCCCTCGCGGGCGTCCTGGTCACGCTGGCCGCATTGGGGATCTCGATACTGCTGGCCCGCTGGGTGGGCCGGCCGCTGCGCCGGCTCGAGCAGGCAGCGACCGAACTCGGTGCCGGTGATCTCACGATCCGGGCCAGAGCCGTCGGTGGCCCGCCCGAGGCACGCAAACTTGCCACGACGTTCGACGCGATGGCGGGACGGCTCCAGTTGCTGGTCGACAGCCAGCGCCGGTTCCTCGCCGACGTCTCCCACCAGATCCGCACCCCGCTGACGGCGATGCGCCTGCGCCTGGAGCTGCTGCAACAGGACGTGGACGCGGACACCACCGACGAGGTCGCGGGCACCCTGGTCGAGGTGCACCGGCTCTCCCGGATGGTCGACGGGCTGCTGGCGGTCTCCCGGGCCGAGCATGCGCCGATCCCGACCCAGCCGATCCCCCTCGCGGTCGTCGCCGAGGAACGATGCCTGATCTGGCGACCGGTCGCAGCCGCCGCCGGAGTGACGCTGACCTGCGACGTCGACGCGGACCAGGTCGTCCAGTGCACCCCGGGGCACCTGGAGCAGATCCTCGACAATCTCCTCAGCAACGCGCTGGAGGCCACCCCGTCCGGCGGCCGGGTCAGCGTCACGTCCGGGACGAACCCACCGGCCCAGCCACGCCCGGTGGGCGCCGGAGGCACCGCGGAGGCGGGCCTCGGGACGGGGAGCGCCGCGGACGAGTTGGACGAGATGAACGTCACCGGGCCGCAGAGCACCATGACGGCGGAAAGCATGACGGCGGAAAGCATGACGCGGCTCACGGTCGCCGACAGCGGACGCGGCATGAGCGCCGAGCAGCGGGCCGCCGCCTTCCGCCGGTTCAGCTCCAACCTCAGTGCCGACCAGCGAGAAGCCGACCAGCGAGGAGAGGTGCCCGGCCGGGCCGATCGGCGCGGGAACGGCCTCGGGCTCGCCATCGTGCATGCCCTGACGACCGCCGACGGCGGGACGGTCACTCTGGCCGAGGGTGACAACGGGGGTCTGTGCGTCGTCCTTGACCTGCCCCGGACACATCCAGACCGACGGCCGACGGCCGCCCGGCCGGCACCCGCGCAGAGATCCGTGGACGCGGCGGGCGGCACCCGCATCGCGGCCACGCCGGGTTCTGGGGGCACGGACGGCCCGGGCCCTCGGCGGACATCGGCCACCATCCACGAACTACTGGAAGTAGTGGATTACGTCACGACAGATTACGCCATGGCCGACGACAGGCCGTGACGACCGGACAACGGCTTCACCGGACTCCCGATTAACTAGATGATCTTTACTGGTTCTTTCCGAGCCGAGGAGCGGTCCGTAACCACAATGCGCCCCGGGCCAGTTATTTTCGAACTGAGCCACCAGGGATGGAGTTCCACTGATCATGGCAAAAAGTCCGGCACAGAAGATTCGTGAAGTCGCGACAACCGGCGTCGGCACGCTTCGCCGCGAAGGCGCAAAAAACGGCAAGGGATTGAAATCAGCCTATCTGGCCGATCCGATCCACAGCTATCTGACGGAGCACAGCTCACCTCCGGATCCGATCCTCGACGCGCTCTCCGCCGTGACGGCGACGCTCCCCGAGGCGGAGATGCAGGTACCGGCCGAGCAGGGGACGTTCCTGACCATCCTGACGGCCTCGATCGCCCCGCGCCGCGCGGTCGAGATCGGTACCTTCACCGGCTATTCCGCGCTGTGCATCGCACGGGGTCTGCCCCCCGGCGGCCGACTTCTCTGCCTGGACATCAGCGCGGAATGGACCTCGATCGCCCGCCAGTACTGGGCTCGGGCCGGTGTTTCCGATCACATCGACCTCGCCCTCGGACCGGCGGCGGACAGTCTCGGCATGCTCCCCGAAGAACCCACCTTCGACCTGGCGTTCATCGACGCGGACAAGACCTCGTATAGGAGGTATTACGAGCTTCTCTTTCCCCGGATGAACCCGAACGGGGTCATCATCGTCGATAATGTGCTGCAGTATGGGCACGTGGTGCGCTCCCACTCGGACAATCCTGCTGTCGTCGCCGTCAAACAGTTCAACGAGCTTCTCGCCGGCGACTCCCGGGTACAGGTTGTCATGCTGCCCATTGCGGACGGACTGACCATCGTCCGGAAACTGCCCTCGCCGCGGACACCCGTATAGGCTCCCCCGGCCGGGGGTCCGCGGTCGCCATGAGGAGACCGGCACCGGCCGGTGCCGGCCAGTGCCGGCGCGGTGTCACACCCCCGGCCGCGCTCCCGCCGAGGTCTGACCTCGGCAGGCGGCACCCGTGGGACGCAGGTGCCGTCGGGACAATCTTCTACGAAGAGTAGAAGGCAAGATGGTCGGGTGACCGTCACCTCGACAGGCGCGCTCCCATGCACCTGACCCAGTCGACCGACCTGGCGCTGCGGGCGCTTATGCTCACGGCCACCCGGGAGGATCGCCTCACCGTCCGCGACCTCTCGAAAGCCCTCGATGTTCCGCTCACCCACATGGCGAAGATCGTGCAACGCCTCCAGCGGCTCGACCTCGTGGTCACCGTGCGCGGGCGCACCGGCGGGGTACTGCTCGCCCCAGGCGCGACGCAGGTCACCGTCGGGCACATCGTCCGTGCCCTCGAGGGCACGGACGAGTTCGTCTCCTGCGACGGTCCCCCGTGCCCGCTGCGATGCGCCTGCCGACTGCGCCCCCTCCTGCGACGAGCCCAGGAGAACTTCCTGGTCACGCTCGACGAGGTGACCCTCGCCGAGCTCACCGACGAACCCGCCGGTGAACTCCTGCGCTCCCTCGCGCCACCGGTCCGCTGACACCCGGCCCCGCCCGCCACGAAACACCCTGGAACTATCCGGGGCTGGACGAGCAGACCCCCCCGTTCCGTCGGACCTGCGGGATAGAATCGCCTGGAACGCAGGCCGGTTACGGGAGGGATCCCCCCACAACGTCTCGGCGTCAGGCCGGCGCCTCGGACCCGAGGCCCGCCAGCACCGGCCCTTCCGCACATTCCCTCGGTTCGTTTTTCCCGCTACTGCTCCGCTTTATCGTGCTCCGCCCCGGCGAATACCCGAGGTCACCCTCGTCAGTTTCCGTAGGCGGCAATGAAGGGCGTGTCAGCCTTGATCTTGCCGAGTTTCGTGGCGCCACCCGGCTCGCCGAGCGGCGCGTCCCGACCGGGCAGGACGGCACTGAAGAACAGCGCCTCGCTTTCGATGAACTCCTTGTCCTTCGCGGGAACACGGTCGTCGCTGATGGCCGCGCCGACCGGGCAGGACACTGCGCAGGCGCCGCACTCCGTGCACTCATCCGGATTTATGTACATCTTACGGTCACCCTCGTAGATGCAATCGGCCGGGCACCCCTCCAGGCAGGAGCCGTCCTTGACATCGATACACGCGGCGGTGATGACAAATGGCATGAGAGCCCTCACTTCCGATCGACCATACCGGACCACATCCGGACGGCAGTCAATCTCATGGCTGGCCTCCGACTGCTTCTCGGCTGGTTTCGACCGAGACGGATGGCCGTGCGGCGAACCCGAATTAATGGTATAGGTTCGCGGGGCGCCGGCAGGTCGTGCACCGTGAACGGCATGTAAACAAATTATCCACGAGGCAGGCCTCATGGATATCCCCGAAATCCACTCGAAGGAAAATCTCAAAGATATTTTTATCAATAACATTATCTTGACCCGAATCACGCTTGAATACCCGCCAACATTTCCCGGAGGACGCCATCACGGTACCGACCCGGCACGAGGCAGCAGGGTAGCGGGGTAGCGGGCTAGCGGGCTAGCGGGGTAGCCCCCGGGAAAAATCCGGACGCCGGTACCCGCCGGCCGTACCCATCGGGCGTACCCACTGATCACACTCCGGGAAGGACGCTGATCATGCGACGTCACCGGCGTTCTCCAGACCCCGTCCGGGCGGGGATTCAAGATCCAGACGGAGGTTCGAGGGCCCGAGGGGCAGCCGCTCGTTGCAGGTGGGACGGAATTTCCATCCGGACGATCTCGCCGTAGGCGAGGAATCTCATGAGCACGAAGAACCAGTGCGCCGGCCACACCTGCAGTCGGACGGGGGGTTGGCCGGCAAGCATGATGACCATGCTGTCGCCGTCCACGCCGGACGCCCGCAGGTACGGGTAGCCGATATCGATCCAGCCGGTCGTGAGCGCCAGCGCGAGGCGCCAGTTTGTCAGAAAAAGATGCCCCTGGCAGACAGGGCGCCACTGGACCGCGGCGAGCGCCTCGGCGCGCCTGCGCTGGCTGCCGTTGTACAGGGCGCTGCCGAGCAGGGACGCACCGAGCAGAAGGGGACTACCGAAGGCGACGAACCACCCCTGGTTGTAGGTGACGTTCTGGCCGATGTACTGCCAGACGCGGACGGGTGCCTGGGCCAGCACGGCCTCACCCGCACCCAGCGCGATCTGCACGGGTTGTGCCCGCGGACGCCATCCGCGCGTGAGCGCCTCACCGAGTTCCGCACCGGCCAGCCAACTCTCCTCGTACGAGGTGCGCGGTCCCGGCCGCATCGGACGATGTCGGGGCAAGGTCACCAATCCCACGTCGCGCGATCGCTGTCAGCCTTGATTGTCCATCATTGCCGTTCATCAGCGGATTCCCAGCGGTCTACCTCGAGGAACAGGCAGAGATGATTCTTGATCCGTTGAGTGTGCCATGCTGATCGCCGCGATCTCGACCGGGCGCGAACAGGCCGGGTCACCTGGTGGAACGGGTGATTGTCACAGTTGTGCCACAGCCGCCGAGACGATGCCGATCGTCAACACCGTGCTGTAATGCCCCCATGGCGACATTCGGTGCGGTGCGGCGGCACCGGGAGCGGCACAGCACGAACCGTTCGGGCTGGCTGCGCGCGGCCGTCCTCGGCGCGAACGACGGCCTGGTCTCCACCTCCAGTCTCATCGTCGGCGTCGCCGCGAGCGGCGCCTCCACCGGCGCGGTCCTGACCGCCGGGATCGCGGGTCTGACCGCGGGGGCGATGTCGATGGCGGCCGGGGAGTATGTGTCGGTGAGCTCCCAGGCCGACGTGGAACGCGCGGACCGGGCCAAGGAGAGCGCGGAGCTGGCGGCCGACCCGGTGGCCGAGCTTGCCGAGCTGGTCGGCATCTACGAGCGGCGCGGCCTTCCGCGCGACCTCGCCACGCAGGTCGCCGTGACACTGACCGAGCGGGGTGCGCTGGAGGCGCACCTGCGCGACGAACTCGGCCAGAGTGAGGCCACCCGGGCGCGCCCGGTCCAGGCCGCCGTCGCGTCGGCGGGCAGCTTCACGGCCGGCGGGCTGGTGCCGTTCCTCGGGATGTCGGCCCCGGCGGGGGCGGGCCGCCTGATGCTCGTCGTCGTGGTTACGGTGATCGGTCTCGCCGTCGCGGGCATACTCGCCGCGCGGGCCGCCGGTATGGCGCTGCTGCGTCCGACCCTGCGCGTCGTGCTGGGCGGCGCCGCGGCCATGCTGGTCACCGCGCTGGTCGGTCTGATCACCGATGCGGCCGGCGGCTGACCGACCGCCGGGACATACCTTGCCCACCACCGATCCACCGCTGGTCCGCGGGCTCATACCGTTCCTCGGTGGACGCGGGGGCGAACCATGGACCGTCGGCACCGGCGCCGCCGGGTCTGGTAGGCGGCTACATCCGGTGTTCGACGATCACGTCGGCGATCATCGCCAGCGCGCCAGGGCTGCGCGGGCTGCGCACCACCACGAGGGCGAACAGGGCGTCGAGCACCGACAGGTGCACGATCCGGCTGGTCATCGCCTCGATGCGATACGCCGTCTCCCGACTGCCCACCACCACCGCGTGCCGCACCAGCTCGGTCAACGGTGACCGGGCAAAGCTCGTGATCGCGGCGGTATGCGCCCCGGCGTCCACGGCCGCCCGCATCGCCGCCAGTGTCTCCGCCGTCGAGCCGGTGTGGCTGACCGCAACGCACAGATCACCCGCCGCCAGCATCCGGGCGGTGACGTGCTGCACATGCGCATCCCCGGCGAACCGCGCATCGACCCCGACCGTGGTCAGCCGGTAGGCGGCATCCATCGCCAGCGGCGCCGACGTCCCCACCGCCACGAACAACGTCCGCGGCGCGGCGACGACCAGGTCGGCGATCGCCGCCAGCACGCCACCGTCGATCCCCCGCGCCGCCTCGGTCAGCGCACTCGCCGCCCCGCCGAGCACCTTCCCGGCAATCTCATCCGGGCCGTCGGCCGCGGACACCTCGTCCACCAGCTGCCGCTCCACCGGCAGCGTCTCCCGGATCAGCGCCAGCTTGAGTTCCTGATAGCCCCGAAGCCCCAGGCTCTGGCAGAACCGCACCACCGTCGCCGGCGAGCTTCCCGACACCTGCGCCAGCTCGCTCACCGACTGGTGGATCATCGCAACCGGGTCCGCGAGGACCTGCCGCGCCACCCGCTGCTCCGCCGACGACAACGACGCCGACAAAGCCCGAATGCGCTCCAACACGGCGGGCGCGGCAGCGTCGCCCTCGACCCTCACAGTCACGTCACTAGTCACGACACGTCACGCTAAGCGCGTAGGCGCAACGGTCAGATACCCAAAGGTAAACCAAGAATGAATCTTCTACAGTAGAAGAGATCATGAAAATCCGTTTCAGTCAACCCGGTCGCTCCCGGCCAGGATGAGGGGCCCCGAGCTCGTCCGACCCTCAGCGCATGATCCCAGTATGGCCGAGGGAGTAGCGACCGGGTTGCGGCCAGACCGCGAGACCGTGCGGCTCACGGCCGACGGGGATCCGAGCCAGCAGCCGGCCGGCCTTCGGCTCCGAACCTCCGGGCCCGCCGGTGTCGAACACGTACACGACGTTGCTGCGGCGGCCGGACAGCCACAGCCGCGAGCCGTTGGCATCGACGTTGCCCATGTCCGGGGTTCCCCCACCGGGGATCGGCCAGGTGGCCACGACGGTCCGGGTGGCGAAGGAGATGACCGAGACCGAGCCCTGGTCGCCGGAGTGCGGGAACGGCGGTTTCATGGAGTCCATGTGGCCACCCCGGTTGGCGACGTACAGGAATCGGCCGTCGCGGCTCGGGTACAGGCCGTGGGTCTCCGGCCCGGTCCGGACGAAACCGACCCTGGTGAAGCGATCCCCGTCAACGAGGTGGACACCGTCGGCGTTCATGTCCGCCACGTACCAGATCCGGCCGGCCGGATCGATCTTGATGTCCTGTGGAGCGGCGTCCCGGCCGAGGTCCAGATATCCGATGACCCGCTGACGCGGGATGTCGATCTTGACGAGTCGTCCGGCGAACTCGCAGGTGGCGATCGCATAGGAGCCGTCGACGGAGAAGTCGACGTGGTTGACGCCCGCGCAGGCCGTGCCCACGTCCAGGCTGTGCCGTAGGGCGAACGTGTGCGGATCACGGAAGTCGATGTGGTGGTTCGCCTCGGCGATGACCATCGCGTTGGCCCCGTCGGGGGTGAAGTACAGGTTGTACGGGTCCGCGACCGGTACCGCGGGCCCGGCGGGCCGACCGGTCCGCGGATCGATCGGTGACAGGCTGTTGCCGCGGTTGTTGTTCACCCACAGGGTCCGCAGGTCCCAGGAGGGGACCACATGCTGAGGCTCGCGGCCGGCGGCGTAGGTGTCCACGACCCGCAGCGTGCGCTGGTCGATGACCGTGACGGTGCCGTCGCGCAGGTTCGGGACGTACACGAGAGGCGGATCGTCGCGGACCACCGGGCTCAGCATCCCGGCACGCGCGTGCGCGTACACGTCCACGACGCCGCCATCGCCACGGGGCAGGGCAGAGTCGGCTCCCCGGCCCGGCGCGGGAACGGAACCCGGCGGGCGGGCGGCACCGGCCCCCGTAGCCTGGTCGCTCCTGACCCGGATCAGCCACACCACCAGCAGTGCGACCACCAGGGCCGCCAACCCGGCCAACATGATCAGACCACGCCGCCGGGACCTGGTCCCCGGCTGGCGGCGCTGCGCTGTCGACCCCTCCGGCATGCGGCCAGAGTAGAAGGCCTGAGCGGGCGAAGCCACGATCGACGGCGCGGCCGTCCAGCTCGACCCACCAGGACTCCGCGGTACGCGGCACGCTCACACTCATCTGGCGGTGGGGGTACGCAGTGCGGGCAGGTCCCGGAGCTGGCGACGGGACGTGATGCCGAGCTTGCGGAAGATATTGCGCAGGTGGGCGTCGACGGTGCGGGGGCTGATGAACAGCCGTGCCGCGACCTCCTTTGACGTGGCGCCGTCCGCGACCAGGCGGGCGATGTGGGTCTCCTGCGCGGTGAGGTCGTCGGTGTTGCCCGACGTGCGGCCGCGCACGTCGGCGCCGGCCGCACGCAGCTCGGCGGCGGCGCGGTCGGTGAAGGCCGCCATGCCGATGTCGGCGAACCGGTCGTAGGCGGTACGAAGCTGCCGGCGGGCGTCGCGTCGCCTGCCCTGGCGGCGCAGCCACTCGCCGTAGAGCAGGTGCGCCCTGGCCAGATACGGGGCGAGCGGGCTCTTCTCGAGGTGACCTATGGCCGCGGCGAAGTCGTCCTCGTCGCCGGTGACGAGTGCGCGGGTGTAGGCGCCGACGCCCAGCGCCCACGGTGTGCCGCTGCCCTCGGTGCGTTCGGTGAGCGATACCGAACCCGACCGGGCCACCTCGTGCTCGCCGCAGCGGACCGCGGCCTCGACCAGTTCCGGCAGGGCGATCGCGGCGACGAACAGGTCGCCGTGCTGGGTGGCCGCCTCGGCGGCGGCAAGTGCCGCCGGGTAGTCGGTGAGGCCGTTACTCAGGACGGCCGTGGCCCAGTCGGCGTTGGCGATCGTCTGCCCGGTGCCGCTCGCGGTCGCCTCGGCGGTGAAACTGTCGATCACCGCCCGCGCCTGTGCCTCCCGGCCACGCAAGGCGGCGAGGTGCAGCTGCGGATACGCCAGCGGCTCCACCCCGACCGCGTCCGCCACCGCCTCCTCCTCGGCGATCGCCGACGTGGCGGCGGCGAAGTCACCGGTGTGCACCGCGCCGGCCGCCGCCATGCCAAGACCGAGGCGGAGCGTGAGCGGCGACCCCGACTCTCGGGCGGAGGCCAGCACCCAGTCGGTGATCACGCCGTGTGCCTCGGCGTCCCAGAGCTCCACGGCGAGCATCCCGGCGAGCGCCGGTCGCCGTGTCCACTGTGGACGGGAGGCGAGGATCTCGCGGACCGGCCGCGCCGCCGCGTGGTGTCCTTCCGTCGCCAGCCGCAGCAGCGCGTCCAGGAGGTCCGGCGGGCCCGATGCCGGCGGCGCCGAGCGCGCTGCCTCGACGACCATGTCCATGACCCCGCTGGCCCGGCCGACGACCAGGGCCATCTCGACGGCGTCGAGAAAGCAGTCCCGCGACCACCGTGGGTCGGTCGCGGCGAGGCGCTGGGCCGCGCGCAGCATGAACGCCGGACCGTCGCCGTCGCGCCGGCGCACGAACGTGATCCGCCCGCGCATCAGCTCCACCCTGGCCAGCGCGACGGGGTCGGTCCCGTCCACCGTGACCGCGGTGAGCAGGCCGTCCGCCGCGTCGAGTGCACCGGAGTCGAGGTGGGCCTGCGCGGCCGCGAGTGTGCGTTCGGTGCGGCGCGCGGGGTCACGGGATAGGGCAGCGGCCCGCGCGAGGAACGCCGCGGCAGCCGCCACTCCCCCACGTGCCGCGGCACGGGTGGCGCAACGGTTCAGTTCCGCGGCGGTGTCCTCGTCGGGGCCGGCACCGGCCTGCGCGCGATGCCAGGCCCGCCGGTCGGGGTCCCGTTCCGGGTCCGTGACCTCGGTGAGCGCCTGGTGCGCGGCGTGGCGGTCCTCGACGGCGGCGGCCTGGTAGACCGCGGACCTGGCGAGCGGGTGGCAGAACCGCACGCGCGGGCCGAGCTCGACCAGCCCGGACGCCTCGGCGTGCGCGCCGGCCGCCGGGCCGACACCGAGTCGTTCGGCGGCGGCCCACAGCAGGCCGGGGTCACCGGTCGGGTCGGCGCTAGCCACGGTCAGCAGCAATCGCACGTCCTCGGGCAGGGGCACGAGACGATCCTGGAAACTGCGTTCGACCCTGCTGGGCACCGAGGACGCGTCGGGCAGGGCAAAGCCGCCGGCGCCGGGCAGTTCGAGTAGCGCGAGCGGGTTGCCCCTGGCCTCGGCGAGCACGCGGTCCCGCACGGTCTCGTCCAGCGTGGCGCGGGTGTCCACCAGCAGCCGGCGGGCGTCGTCGTCGGCCAGCCCGGTCACCTCGACGCTCGGTAGCTCGTCGAGTCCGTGCCGTGCGGCTAGCACCATCGCCACCGGTTCGGCCGAGATGCGCCGCGCGAGGAACGTCAGTATCCGTGTCGATGCGTCGTCGAGCCAGTGGGCCTCGTCGACGAGGCACAGCACCGGTTCCGACCCCGCCGCGGTGACCAGCAGTTCCAGGGCCGCCATGCCGATGCGGAACATCTCTGGTGTGCCGTCGGCGAGGCCGAACGCTGCCTCCAGTGCCGCGCGGTGCGGCGGGGGTAGTGCCGCGAGGTCGCCCAGGGCCGGGACGCACAGCTGGTGCAGCGCGGCGAACGGGAGCTCGGTCTCAAACTGGGATCCGGTCGCCTCGATGACCCGCATCCCCTGCGCCGAGCGCCGCAGGTGGTCGAGCAGAGCGCTCTTGCCGATGCCGGCCTCGCCGCGGAGCACCAGCACCCCGCCCTCGCCGTTCTTGGCGCCCGCGACCAGCACCTCGAGCCTGCGGCGTTCCTCGCCCCTGCCGACGAACGTCCGGACCGGTGTCCCCACAACGGGAACAGTATGCGCGCCGATGTAGGTGGTTTTCACCGACGCGGGCGGTGCCGGACCAGTGCGAGCCTCGTGTCGAGCCACTACCCGACTCGACGGAGGGAGTCCCGGTGTCCATGACCACGGGCCACCTGTGCGAGTCCCCGACGCGCGCCGCTCGGGCGACCGTGCTCGCGGCGGCATCGAGGTCTCCGGCGTCGCCGGAGCCTTCACCTGGACCGGGATCGCGGCCCTCGCGGGCGCGATCGCCGCGGCACTGCTGATCCGTTCACCCCATCTAGGAAAGGACGACACCCGATGATCTACCACACGGTCCGCATGACCCTTCGCCCCGACGCCCCGGCGGACAAGGTGGAAGAAGCGGTCGAGAGCTTGCGCAACCAAGGTCGTGTCATCCCGTCGGTGACCTCGTTCGTGGTCGGCCGCGACGTCGGCGGCGAGTTCGCGTGGGGCGCGACCTATGTCATCGAGGACCTCGACGGATACTGGGAGTACCTCAAGCACCCCGCCCACCGGCATACCGACGAGATCGGGCTCCCGTTGGTCGACACGTTCGTGTCGTTCGACGTCACCGACCACAAGGACCCGGAGATCGCCGAGAAGATCGCCGCCCTGCACAAGCGTCGCTACGAGGAGGACCCCGCCCTCGCGAAGCTGGTATCCGGTCTTGCCTCCTACACCGGCAGCAGCGCTCCCGGCACGCACGCCTACTGACCGCTCCGACGAATCGAGACACCGTGGCCCGCCGAGCCCCTGACGTCCAACACCGAACCTATGGATGGTTCTCCCTTGTTCAGCTGGGATGTCAGTAACTGCCCACGTCGAGCAGTGCACCAAGCAGTTCCTCGGGCGTCTCGACCTGCGGCAGGTGGCCGGACCGGGGCAGCAGCGTGAACGTCGACAGTGGGATCGCGGCGGCATAGGCCCTGCCGTATTCCGGGTCAACGATGCCGTCACTTTCGCCCCACAGAACGTGGGCTGGGATGTCGAGACCACCCAGCCGCTCGGCCAGCGTCGGGTCCGACATGACCGGGCCCGTGTACCCGACCAGCGCTCGCACATCCGGGCTCGGCCCGGCATCGCCGGTACCCGGCGAAGCAGGCATCTTGCTCGGGTCATGGAAGGAGAACGACCGGATCTCAGTAGGCGAGAGACCGCGGACATCGAGCATCGGATGGCCGTCGACGTCAATACCAATACCGTCGATGATCACCACGCCGCTGACCCGGGGGCTCTGCTGCAAGGCGATCTCGGCAGCGAGCCACCCACCGAAGGAGTTGCCGACGACGGTCACATCCGTGAGGTCGAGTTGCTCGATCATCGCTACATATATCCGGGCGAGCTCGATGACTCCCGTCAGCGCTTCGGCCTTCGGCGTACCGCCGAAGCCGGGGTGAGTGGGCAGCAGTACCCGGGAGTGGGTGCGCTCGGCGAGCAGATCGGCGAAGCCGGTCATGGTGACCGTGCCACCTCCACCGTGCAGGAGCAGAAACGGCCGGGTGCGGTCGCGGTCCTGGACGGTGATCTCGACCGCTCCCGCGGAGCCGACCTGGAGCGTGTGGGTGTGGGTGTGGGTGGGCCGGAGGGAGCCGGCCATGATCGGAGTACTCATGATTCCTCTCTTATTGACAGGAATATAAGTAACCTTATATCAGCTTCATGATACAAGCAACCTTACTCGACGCGCTAGGCTCAGGCCGTGAGATACCGCACCGCGGACGTCGCCTTGTCCGTCAAACGCCTGCAGTACCGCCATCACCGCGCGCTGAGCCGCGCGCTGGCACCATTGGGACTCTCACTCGCGCAGTGGGACACCCTGCGTCACCTGCACCGGCACCCGGACGCATCGCTGCACGACCTCGCAGTGCTGACGTTCCAAACCGACCAGTCCTTCGGCTCCCTGGCGGCCCGGATGGCCGCCCGCGGGCTGATCGAGCGGGTTCCGGGGCCGGGCCGTGCCGTGCGACACCGGCTCACCGAGGAGGGCGCGCGGCTGCGCGCGGCCGGCCAGGACGCCGTGGACGCCGTCTTCGATTCCTCGTTCCGCGCCCTGTCGGCCGACCAACTCGACCAGCTGGGCGCGCTCCTGGACGCGGCCCTCGGGCCCGACCCGACCGCGTAGTGGAAGGCCGGCCCAAGCCCTCTGGTGCCGCGCCGCCTGCCCGGCATGATCACGCGAGGCGCACATGGTCAGCCCGCGGCGAGCAGGTCGACGGCCGGTCGAGTCGGGACCGCCCGCTGCCGCTCCGCGGCGAGGAACGGCCCTTCGCCGCTCGGGTCCATCACGCCGGACTCGGCCCAGCTGAAGCGGCCCGCGAGCACCTCCTGCGCCGCCGTGTAGTTGCGGGCGTCGTCGTTGCGCCACAGCGCCGCGAAGGACGCCTCGACCCGGCGTCGCGCCTGCCGGCAGAACAGGTCGGCCAGGTCGGTCGCGGTCGGCTCGCCCTCCTCGTCGAGCATCCGGGCCCGCACGACCGCCGCGCTGATGGCGAACAGTTCGGCGCCGATGTCGACGAGACGCCCGAGGAACGCCTGCTTCTTCTCCAGCCCGCCCTGCCAGCGAGCCATCCCGTAGAAGGTCGACCGGGCGAGCTTGCGCGCCGAGCGCTCCACGAAGCGCAGGTGCGTGCTGAGCCGGCCGAATTCGAGGAACGAGCGCGGCGACGTCCCACTGCCGACGGCGAGGCCGGGCAGCCAGCGGCCGTAGAAGGCAGCCGCCCGTCCGGCGCTGCGGGCCTTCGCCGCGACCGGCGCGTCCGGGGAAATGATGTCGCCGGCCACCGCGAGGTGGGTGTCCACGGCCTCCCGCGCGATGAGCAACCGCATGATCTCGGTGGAGCCTTCGAAGATCCGATTGATGCGCAGATCGCGTAGCATCTGCTCGGCCGGTACCGGTCGTTCCCCCCGGTTGGCCAGGGACTGGGCGGTCTCGTACCCGCGGCCGCCGCGGATCTGGACCAGCTCATCGGCGATCAGCCAGGCCATCTCGCTGGCATACAGCTTGGCCAGGGCAGCCTCGATCCGGATGTCCCCGCGTCCCTCGTCGGCCATCAGGCCGGACAGCTCCAGCATCGCCTCCAGCCCGAACGTGGTGGCGGCCGTGAACGCGATCTTCTGGGCGATGGCGTCGTGCTGGCCGATGGGCCGGCCCCACTGGACGCGGTCCCGCGACCATTCCCGGGCGATGCGCAGCGCGTACTTGGCGCCGCCCACGCAGGTCGCCGGCAGGGCGAGGCGGCCGGTGTTCAGCGTCGTCAGGGCAATCTTGAGCCCATCGCCTTCCCGCCCGAGGCGGTCCGCGGCCGGGACCCGGACCCGCTCGAAGCTGGTCACCCCGTTCTCGATGCCGCGCAGACCCATGAACTCGTTGCGGTGCTCCACCTTCACGCCGGGTGCGTGGGCGTCGACGATGAAACACGTGATGCCACCGCGATGACCGGCCGAGCGCGGGACGACCGCCATGACCACCAGCCGATCGGCGATCACACCGTTGGTGGTCCACAGCTTGCGGCCGCTCAGCTCGTAGGCGGCGCCGCCCTCGACCGGCACCGCCTGGCTGCTCATCCGGGCCGGGTCGCTGCCCACATCGGGCTCGGTCAGCAGGAACGCGCTGATCTCCTCGCGGGCCACCTTCGGCAGATACGTCCGCTTCTGCTCCTCGGTACCGAACCCCAGGACCGGCTCGGCCACGCCGATCGACTGGTGCGCCGAGAGCAGCGTGGGCAGGCTCGAATGCCACGAGCTGGACAGTTCAAGCGCCCTGTTGTAGTACACGGTGGTCAACCCGAGTCCGCCGTACTCCTCGGGGATCTTCATGCCGAGGGCGCCTATCCGCCGCAGCCCGTCGATCACCTGCTCGGGCAGCCGCCCGTCCCGCTCGATCTGCAACGGGTCCACCGTTTCCCGCAGGAACGACTCGAGCTGGGCCAGGAACGCCTCCCCCCGCCGCCGGTCGCCCTCCTTCGGCCGCGGGTGCGGGGAGATCAGATCGAGCCGGAGATGACCGAGGAAAAGCTCCTTGCCAAACGAGGGAAGCCGCCACTCGGCCTCCCGGGCCGCCTCGGCGACCCTGCGCGCTTCCCGTTCTCCCACCTGCGCCATGTCTCGCCTCCCCGTCCGTGAGCGGCATCCCGTCCGTCAGCGGTATGCAGTCCGTCAGCGGTATGCAGTCCCTGCCTACCCGTACTCCTACCCGCACCGCGCCCATCCGCACGAGCTGGGTGAGCCCCACCGAGCGGTGTAGATCGGGGCTGCTGGACCCCCATCCCCAACACGATCATCAGCCACCCAACGCTGAGCGGGTACGCGCGGATGATCCTGATCTGGCTTCTCTCCCACACACCCGAGTACTTGGCCACCGTCAACGCGGACGCTGTCGAGCGCGAGTTCCGGGGCTGGGGTCGGCGGGTCGTTGCCGCCGCTCTCAAGGAGCTTGAATCCTCCGGGCATCTCGTTCGGAGACGGGTTCCGGGTCCGGGTGGTCGGGTGATCTGGGCTCCGTTGGCGGTCCGGGCCATGCCAGAGAGTGGTGATGCGAACACGACAGCGGAACTACCGGTTTCGGATGGTCCGTCAGCGGAACGTCCGTATGTGGATAACCCCAACCACAGGGCAGAAACCACCCCGCCCGACCCGATCGAGGCCAGCACCGCGGAGGACGACCCGCCGGATCCCCGCCCCTCGCTGCCCTCTCCCGACCCCAGCGCGGCCAGCTCCACCACAGGCAGCAAGGCAGGCGGGGAGTCAGCTCCCGCCGTACCCGCCGGTGCCGACCTGGTCCAGACGCTGATCGACCTGGTCCGTGCGGTGACCGGGCAGACGATCGACCGGGACCTTGCCGGCAAGGGGGTGGCGATGGTCCTGCGGGCGAAGGACGGCACACCGCGGCCTGTGTCGGATCCGGTGGCCTACCTGCGGACAGCGGTCGAGACGGCGCCCACACGGTTCCTGGAGACGTTCGTCCCGCCGCGTGCGGGCAGCGCCCACAGCCGGCCGCGGCGCGGCTTCGACCCGAACGCGACGATCCACGAGCCGCGTGGCATGACCGGCCTGGACATCGACCCTGCTACGGGGTGGCCGGTCGACATGAACCCGGGTGGACGCCCGCTGCGCCGGAAGGAGACCGCCCGCGCCTTCGAGGCTGAGCAGGCCCGGGTCACAGCGTCCGGTCCGGCCGGTGACCCGTCGAAGCTGGTGTGCCTCACCCACCCGACGGCCACGTTCCACCCGGACGGGACGTGCCCGGAATGCCGCCCAGCAGCCACGCACACCGCCGAACCGGGATGGACGGCGTGGATGTCTGCGCCCACGCCCCGTACGGCCAGCACGGGCCTGCCTGCGTGGTGTGGCTCCTGCGGTGGGGACGCCGGTCACTCCCCGGCCGTCATGCAGGCCAACCCGTCGTACCGGACGGACACCGGCCGGCCCCGCGGCACCCCTTGCCCCCGGTGCCACCCGGATGGGATCCGCGCCAGCGCATGAACGGGCATCGGACACCCCTCGGGCCGGTCACTGGCGCTGGCGTGGTCGGCGTGCGCCGGCCCGGCGCGGGTCACCAGCGACCGGTCCGTGTAGGCGCCGGCGAGCTGACCCCGGCGCAGCATCCATGCTCCGCCGTCACGTTCCCACCAGGACGGCACGAGCAGATGCCGCGGGGTGTCGGCGATCTGCTCGTGCCAGCGGGAGCCGGGATGCGTCACCTGGCCGGCCAGGGCGCGGGCATGAGCCCGCCACTGTTCCGGCGCCATCAGGACAGGATCTCCGCGGCGACCCGGTGGAGGGCGGGGCAGAGCCCGACCTCGTCCCGGTAGTGGGTGAAGTCGGAGAGGATGTCGGCGGCGTTGACGAGGATCGCGTACCGGCCGGACGGGCTCGACAACACGTCCGCGAACGTGGTGTAGATCCGGGAGGCAACGTCAGGGACGGCCAGGGCGGTGCAGTACAACCGGGCCGCGCCGTAGCCGGCGACGTTGGTGCCCCAGTGCTCCCAGTCCAGGATCATCAGGTTCGGGACGGTGACGTTGCCCCAGTGCAGGTCGAGATGTTCGGTGCTGCCCCACCCTGGCACGGCATCGGCCGGTGCAGGACGACCGAACACGGCGTGCAGCAGGTTGGTGTACCGGTCGATCCGGTTTCCCCAGATCTCCCGCCCGGTCGGCTGCCGGGAGAGCGCGTCCAACGATGCACGCAGGTCCGCCAGCCACGCCGAGGACAGGTCGAGCGGCCGCCCCAGGTACTGATCCCCGGGTGTGGCGGGCGGGTCCGGCACGTAGGTCATCAGCTCGGCGCAGACCGGCACCGGCACAGGGTCGGGGTGGGTCCATTCGGCGCTGTCGAGCAGCGTCGGTTTACAGATCCCGGTCAGGGGCCCGGCGTCGCGGGTACCGTGCCACGGCTCCACGTCCATGGCGTCTTCGAGGAACGGGGCGACCCGCAGCCACGCCGTCTCTCCGCGGTGGGTGACCGGCCCGCCGATGACGTTCCCGGACGCGCTGAGGGCCGGCGCGCCCTGCGGCTGCACCCCGAGCTGTGCAGCGCCGTCACGCCAGACCGACCCCATCCAGGCGTCGTCGACCCGGACCGGCACCCACCTCATCGCCTGCTCACTTCCCCTTCGGCTGGCAGTTCGACCCCTTGTTACCGGTATCGGACGGGGTGCAGGACGGGGCGCACGACGACGCCGGGGCGCACTTCGGGTTCGGTTTGCACGCCATCGGCACTCCGACATGCCGGCGGGCCTGGTCGAGCGCCTCGACCTGGGCGCCGAACGCCTCCCCGGCCAGGATCGCGCCGAGCCCGGTCCGCCGGACGTTGCCGCGACCGCATGGCGGGTGAACACACACGGAGACACCGTGCCATCCGGCAGAACCGCGGCAGTGCCGTGCCCGCAGCCCCCGCACGTGTCGGCCACGTCGACGCCGGCCGGCGCGGCACGACCGAATCCGCGGGCCTGGTCGCGGCCGGTGTCGGTGACCCCGAGGGCGACCAGGTCGGCGTGTGCGGCGTCGATGTCCGCACCCGCACCGGTGTCGATCAGGCCGACACGCAGCGGTACCGAGCGGCGGACCGCTTCGGCGATGTTCGCGCGGGTCCGGGCATGCGAGCCCGGCCGGCCCGTGACCGTCTCATGGCCGGCTGGGTCGGCCGCGTAGTGTAGCTGGTCGCCAGCCGCACCCCGGGCAGGGTGAAGACCTTCCACAGGGCGGCCGTGACGTGCAGCAGGTTCGTGTAGATCTCCACCTGTAGTCCGGCGGCCAGCGCATGGCCGACCAGGCCGGCCAGGCCGGGGTGCAGCGTCGGTTCCCCTCCGATCAGCTGCACCATCCCCACACCGAGCTCGGCCGCGGCGTCGATCACCGCACGCCAGTCGGCCGCACTCATCGTCCCGTGGTCCCCGAGCGGCGACGAGTCCGCGTAGCAGTGGCCGCATGCGAGCTGGCACCGGCCGGTGATCTCCAGCCATAAGAACGTCGGGGCCTCAGCAACAACAGTCATGATCGTGCTCCCTCGCGTTGAGGTTTACCTCCGGGCGGCTACCCGGCGGCGCGATCAGAGGTCGTCGTACTCGCCGCGTTTCACCGCGGCGACGAGATCGGCCCACGCCTGCGGCGTGATCCTTATCGGGGGGCCGAGGGACGAGCGGATCAGGACCCGGTGCTCCCCGCGGGCTACCTCGACCACGTCGACCGCGTTCCGGTTCATCCGTGACGGGCGGCGCCACGGCGATGTCACGTCGGCCGGGGCCAAGCTGGACGGCTGCACGGGACGGGTCCTCTCATGGTGGGGCCCGCCTGCCGCGGCGGAGCGGGTCGGCGCCGGGGCAGACGGGGAACGTGGGGCCTCCCACCCGCAGGCCGGAATCCGGGACGCCTGTATCCGACAGGCGCCCCACCTCGGGTGGAAGGGCCGTGCGGGAGGAGACCGCCAGGTTTGTGGACGACGAGGCGGCCCCTCGTCTCAGGGGCCGGGCAGTCCGGCGGGGATCGCCGGCCGGGACGGCACCGACACCCAGCGCAGAATGTCCGGGTGTCGCGCGGCGTAGTCGTCGGCCGCGTCCAGCGAGGGGAAGCCGAGGACAGTCCCTACCGGGTCGTCGTCGTGGTCGAGGACGACCACCGTCCACAGCCGGTCGCCCTCGGGGTCGACTGGTGCCCGGCGAGCCTCAGCGACCCTGACCCCACGGACGACCCGGGTTCGCAGCGGCCCGTCCGGGTCAGCCACCGCAGCATCCCACACGGCCTGCGGTGTCCGGGTGGGGAGGGGCGGGAGGGGGCCGCCGCTCGCGTCTGCGGCTGGCCCTCCTCCCGCCCCGGCCACGGGGCCCTGCCCGGCCAGGGAACGCCCCGCGGCGGTGAGGGGCAGGCCAAGGCGGACCCGGTGGCAGGCGGAGGGCATCCGGCCGGCGGACCCGCCTGGCGCCCGCATGGGGGAAGTCACGATGCGCTCCTCTGCTGGTCCGGGAAGGTGGCCGGCGCGTGTCCCTCCGCGCACGACCCATCACACAGCGCGTGACACCTCGATGGGAGGGTGAGATCTTCTGTCCCATGGGTGGGAAAAAATGTCTCACCCATGGCGCACCGACGGCCGAGGGGAAACGTCGTGCACGCTGATGGGGTCGAGGCACTGAAGGCGCAGTTGGCCGAACGGTTCTGCCAGCTCCAGGCCGAGAAGGGCCTTACAGGCACTGAGCTGGAGAAACGCACCACCCACAACCGGAAGAACGCCTCCGCCATCCGCAACCGCGGCCGGCTCCCGACCCGCGACATCCTCCAGGCGTACGACCAGGTGTTCGGCACCCGCAGCGAGCTAACCGACCTCGGTGAACGAATCCGCGCGGCGCAGAAGGCGGTACGGCTGACCGAGTTGACCGCCGCGGCGGGGGTAGATATCCCCGAGCCGCAGGCCGCAGAGTCGGAAGGGGAGGTGAGGGGGACGGACAGGCGAACGTTCTTCGAGCTCACCGCGGCCCTTGCAGCCGACACCTATCGGCGGCGCGCGCGGCTCGGTCCTGATGCGCTGACCCTCGCCAGCCTTGATGGGGCGGTGGACCGTCACGCAGCCGCCTTCACGAGCACGCCTCACGACGCGCTCGCGCCCGAGGTGTTCAGGACCTGGCAGTCTGCGGAGAAGCACATCGAATCCGGGGTCAAGCCACGCGCACACGCGAAGTTGACCCGTGTGGCTGGGTTGTCCGCTTACATGCTCGCCCGGCTTGCCTTCAACATGGGCGACCAGGACGCATCCCAGCAACTCGTGATCCAAGCCCGGGACCACGCCGAACAGATCGATGACGATGTGCTGACGGCGTCTGTTGCCGCGATGGACTCCACTCTGTGCTTCTACAGGCAGCAGTACGACGAGGCGGCGAAGATCGTCCGTAAGGCTGGGGCAGTCGCGGATCACCCCTACACCCGGGCCCGCCTGTTCGCCTACGAGGCCCGCGCCTACGCCGCGTTCGGCGACCCGACGGCCACGCGGGAGGCGCTCGCACGCATGAATGCGGCCGTCATCGAGACACAACCACGGCCGGGGAGTTCCCCGTTCGGCCGAGCGAACGCCGACTGGTTCACCGCCGGGCTGCTCGCCCGGCTGGGTGCTGGTACGGAGGCCGAGCCGCTCGCGCGTCAGGCTGTCGAGGCGTTCGATAGCGGCCGGGCCACAGGCTTCGAGGACCACGGCCATGCCCTTATGGTCCTGGCGACTACTCTGCTTCGCCGTGAGCGTCCGGACCCGGCGGAAGCCGCGATGCTTGGCAGCCGCGCATTGGAGCTGGTAGCGGACCGGCCTACGCACACCGTCGTTACGCGCGCCTGCCGCCTCGTCAACGATCTCTCCGGGTACGGCTCGGTGCCGGAGGTGACCTCTTTCCGGGAACAGCTCACTACCGCCCCGCGTCCCGCTTTGATGGGCTGATGACGTTGGAACTGGCCGAGCCCACGCCCCAGGTCTACGTGCCGACCGTGACAACCCGCCGGCTGAGCCTCAGCGGCTGGACAGCCGTGGACATCCCGGCGTACACGGCGATGGCAGCCCACCCGGATATGAGCGCGTACACCGGTTCACCGGCAGACGAGGGCGCGGTCTGGCGAATGTTCGCTTTCCAGGTGGGGCACTGGGCGTTGCAGGGGTTCGGGATGTGGCTCGCGCATGACCGGACGACCGGCGAGTTCGTGGGCCGGGTGGGGCTGTACGAGGAGTACGGCTGGCCCGGCACCGAGGTGGCCTGGACCATCCGCCGGGAACGGTGGGGCGAGGGCCTCGCTACCGAAGGCGGCGCTGCGGCCCTGGAGTATGCCTTCGAGGTGTTGGCCCGGGAGCGGCTGATCAGCATCATCCACCCGGAGAACGCGGCCTCGATCCGTGTCGCGGAGAAGCTCGGCCTCGCTCTGGCCGAAGGTCCGGTAGACCGGGGCGGGAGACCCCGGAACATCTACGCGATCACCCGCCACGACTGGGCCGCTCGCCGGCAGGCCAGCGCCCCCGCCGACACAGGCTGAGCGGCCGAACCGGGAGGCCGCATGTGATCGTATGGGTGGCCATAAGATCACTCAGAACACCCGCGGTCGGCCCGCCTTCCCTCGCTGCGAAAGAAGTGCGAAGGAACTGCGAAAGAACCCCCGGGTGGCCGATGTTGACCTTCGCGGAGCCGGGAAGGTCAACATCCACGGTCGGCGCACACAGACCGGACCGCCTCCGTGGCCTGGCGGAGCGTGTCGAACAGGCTTTACGCGGCCGGGTCCTCCGCCTCGCCGCGGCCGCCAGCCCGAAGCCGCACTTCGAGGTGCATCCGGACGGCGCTGTACCGACGGTCCCCCTCCGGGGACGACACCCTGATCACATCCATGACCTCGGCGAGCACGGTCGCTGCCTTCGAGCCGAATCTTCATGCTGCCCATTCTCCGTGCGTGGTGTGCCGGCCCGGCCTCCCGGGGTCGCTGGCCCGTCCCGAACGGGACGGCACGGGCCCGGCGGCCCTTCGCCACGATGTGGATCACGTCCTGGGTGAAGTCGACGTCTTCGACGGTGAGGTTCTCGATCTTGGCGCGACGCGCACCGGTGTCCATGAACAGGCGGATGATCGCCTCGTCGCGGCGGGACACCAGGTCCCGGCAGGCACAGCCGGCGAGCAAAGTCCGGATCTGATCGTCGGTGAGAACGGGCACCGGCTGTTCGGGGACGACGGGCGGGCGCATCCGGTCGAGCGGCGACCGGTCGAGATCCTCTTCCTCGGCGAGCCACTGGCCGAACTGCTGCAACGCCCGGAAGACGAGGGACACGGTTGCCGGGGCGTGGGTGGCCGCGTAGTCCGCCAGGAAGGCTTCGACGTGGGAGCGTTCCAACTCGGCCGGGTCGGCCGGGCCGCCGTTCGCGGCGAGGTGGCGGCCAAGCGCGCCGCGCTCACCCGTCTCGACGATCATCTGATCGGCGGCTGAGATGCCCCACTCCCCCCGACGGCGGCCCGGCAGGCGTGCTACACCGGGTTGCTACAAACGGTCGGATTTCCCGGCCCCAGAGGCGCCAGAGGCGCCCCGTCGGGGGGTTCGGGGGGTCGTCCCCCGACTAGCATCGCGGCTGCTGGCGCAGTTGATCGCAGATCAACAAGCATGCGGAACCAGCCCGTGGGCGCGGCAGGGATCGAACCTGCGACCACTCGCTTGTAAGGCGAGCGCTCTCCCGCTGAGCTACGCGCCCGGGAGATGACGAGGCCGACTAAGACTACGCAGCGGCGAGCCCCGGCGGGAGCCGGCCCTCCACGACTCCCCAGACGCAGGCCGGCTCCCGCAAGGACGATCTTAGAGGATGGCGAGCGCCTTGAGGTACTCGGCCTGGTCCCGCGCGTCGGGGATGTTGTTGACGACCTTCCAGCGGACAACACCCTCCTTGTCGATGACGAAGGTGCCCCGCAGGGAGATGCCCCGCTCCGCGTTGAAGACGCCGTACGCGCTCGCGACGGCGCCGTGCGGCCAGAAGTCGGCGAGCAGCGGGAACTCGTAGCCCTGCTGGTCGGCCCAGACCTTGTGGGCGAACGGCGAGTCGACCGACACGGCCAGCACCTGGACGTCGTCGTTCTGGAACGAAGCGAGATCGTCCCGCACGGAGCACAGCTCGCCCTGGCAGACGCCGGTGAAGGTCAACGGGTAGAACAACAGGACCACGTTGCGCTTACCCTGGAACTCGGACAGCGTGACAACCTCGTTGTTCTGGTCCTTCAGCGAGAAGTCCGGGGCGACGGAGCCAACCTCGACGGCCATGGGCTCTTCCTCTCCACAACGGTGGGGAACTGATCAGGGACCGGTGACCACAACGGGTGATCACTACGGCGGCGGGCCCCGCGCCAGATCCGGCGAAGGTACTCACCGATCGGCATGGATGTCCCGATCCAGCATGCCATTGCCGGCTACCTCGAAGCTGGCCACCCATCCGCGGCGTGCCCTACACGACCTTCCGGATCTCCGCCGTACCGCCTGGAACCGCACCCGACCTGGACGTTCACACGCATGCTCGACAATCAGATCACGGCGATCGGATCGGGACGAAGGGTGTCCTTCCCGGTCCGGTGACCCCGATGCGGCGGGTGCGCGGGTTTTCGAGGCCAGAGTGCCCTAGTCTGGCCGATCGACGCGGGAGCCGCACCCGCCGGACATGCGTGGGGGCATGGTGCCGTGCCCCGCGGCCACCACTGGTATGGACACCGATGAGGACAGGGCCACGTTGACCAATCAGAGTTCCACCCCGCACGGATACCCCGCCCGGGAACCCCACCCGATCGACGGGCCGGGCACATCCACCGGCGGATTTCCGATCTATGCGTTTCGTGAGTCTCTGACCGGCCACGAACCGCAGCAAGGCTACCCCGCCACCCCCGACTACGGGACACCGGGTCTGGCCGGACCACCTGGTTCCCCCGACACGTTCCAGGGGTCCGGCCTACTCGGGAGGAGGCGTAACCCCTTCGCGGTGTGGCTGGGTCTTCCTCTGATCACCCTGGGTGTCTACCCGTTCGTCTGGATCTACCGGACGAACAAGGAACTCGCCGAGTATGACCGGCGCATCGAGGTGAACCCGACGCTGTCGCTGCTGGCCTTCCTGATCGGCTGGGTAATCATCGTCCCGCCGTTCGTCGCGGCTTGGCGGCTCGGCACCCGCGTCCGCGACGCCCAGCGTGCGGCCGGGGTAGCCGAGACGAATCCGGTCCTGGCCTTCGCTCTCTTCCTCATCGGCGGCGGCGCGCTGGTCCTGCAGTTCGGAATCAACCGCATCTGGGACCGCTACCCCGGGGCGGTCGAGGGCCAGCAGGTGCCGCTCTACCGGTGACCGCCCTACCGGTGACCGCCCGCCGCCCGGCCCACCTGGAGCGCCGCCCACGGCGGCGAGAGACGCCCATACACCCCGCGTACGTCCCGGAGGCACGCGAGCACGGCGGTGCGCGCCTGCCTCGACCCGGACCCCGAAACCGGGGGAACCGGCCCGAACCGACCAGGCCCGGCCGAACCGACCAGGCCCGGCCGGGCCCGGACCGGCCAGGCCCAGCTGGGCCGGACCGGGCACCCTGGGTCAGCGGTGACGCACCCGCTGCGACTTCGGCGCCGCCAGCCGCTGGCCGGACCACTCCTGGGCGACGCTCAACGTGCTGGTCTGGACGAGACCCGCGGTGGGCACCGCGTCCAGCACGTCACTCGGCTCGACATGGCCGGCACGCCCGGCCTTGGGCGTCAGCAGCCAGATCACGCCGTCGTCGGACAGCTGCCGCCGTGCGTCGATGAGGGCGTTCGCCAGGTCCCCGTCATCCTCCCGCCACCACAGCAGGACGATGTCGACGACGTCGTCGGAGTCCTCGGGGACAAGCTCGGTCCCGCTGGCGCTCGTGACGGCGTCCAGCAGGTCCTGGGCGATGTCGTCGTCCTCGTTGAGCGACTGCACCTGGGTCCCGGCGGAGACTCCCAGCCGCTCCGCTCGGCGCTGACCCTCGGCGTTCGCCGCGGTCGGACTCACCCTCCACTACCTCCTGCTCGTATGTCGACGCTCCGCGTAGCCGCGAGGGCGTCCCGTCTCGGTGGACGCATCCAATGATGATCCTCATCGATCGGTGCGCCTCGACCTAGTCCACCGGACCTTCCGGTGACTGCGCAAGTGCCACGCCGTCGGTTGTGGACAAGCGACGGCGTGGTCAGCCTGATGTGACTCCCCGCCAGTACCCCGGAGAGAGCGGAATCATCCCGCCAGGAACGACATCCGGACCGTTCGATCGGGGTTGTCCACGTTGAGGTCCACCAGCGCAATGGACTGCCAGACCCCGAGCGCGAGGCGGCCGTCGATCACCGGGACCGTCAACGAGGGCGGGATGATGGCCGGCATCACATGCGAGCGGCCGTGACCGAGCGTTCCATGTGCGTGGCGCCATCTGCCGTCGGCGGGGAGCAGATCCGCGAGCGCCGCGAGCAGGTCGGCATCACTACCGGAGCCCAACTCGAAGATGGCCACGCCGGCCGTGGCATGCGGCACGAAGACCGACAGCAACCCATCACCGGAACCGGTAAGGAACCGCCGCGCATCGGGTGTGAGGTCCACCACACTTTCTCGCCGGCCGGTGCGCACGGACAGCGTCGTCGTCTTCATCCGGGTCTCCATCAGGGTGATTGTCCACCACGGCGGGGCCCGGCATCGGCCGCACTACGGACGACATGCCAACAACGCACCGCACATCGCCCAGGTCCCGACCCGGAAGTAACAAGACGTACGTGACGAGGCAGCTGCGATAGAGCACGATGGTCCATGACAGGCCCGTTCTCCGGGTGACCCCCCTCTCGGCCACCGAGGGTCGGCCATCACCCAGAGCACAGGCGTCGTATGGGATGAGCGAGCGGCCGGGATGCGGCGGCGCATTGATCATGCATGTTTCCACCCCGGTACGTTGCGAAAGTGACCACTGGGCCGACGGTCATACGATCAGGACCTTTTCGCATGGTCGTGACGGCCCCGGGAAGCTCGAGGAGCAGGAGAAGGCGTGGCGCAGGACACACCCCGGAAGTTCTCGGTCATCACCGATGGGCTACCGAGTCAGCTGCCGGATATCGATCCCTCCGAGACCAGCGAGTGGCTGGAGTCGCTCGACGCCGTCATCGAGGAGTCCGGCCGCGGCCGGGCCCGCTTCCTCATGTTGAAGCTCCTCGAACGGGCCCGGGAGAAGGCGGTCGGTGTTCCCGGTCTCACCAGCACCGACTACATCAACACCATCAGCCCGGAGCGGGAGCCCTGGTTCCCCGGCAACGAGCACATCGAACGCCGCATCCGGGCCTATATCCGGTGGAACGCGGCCATCATGGTGAGCCGCGCCAACCGCCCCGCGTTCAATGTCGGCGGTCACATCGCGACCTACGCCTCAAGCGCGAGCCTCTACGAGGTGGGCTTCAACCATTTCTTCCGCGGCAAGGACCATCTCAGTTCCTCGCCGGGAAGTGCCTCGGGTGACCAGATCTTTATTCAGGGTCACGCGTCCCCGGGCATCTACGCCCGCGCCTTCCTGGAAGGCCGGCTGACGGAGAAGCAGCTCGACGCCTTCCGGCGCGAGGGCGAGTCGGGCGGCCTGTCGTCCTACCCTCACCCTCGGCTCATGCCTGATTTCTGGGAGTTCCCCACGGTTTCGATGGGACTCGGGCCGATCGGCGCCATCTACCAGGCCCGGTTCAACCGCTACCTGCTCAACCGCCAGATCAAGGACACCTCGGGCAGCCGGGTGTGGGCGTTCCTCGGCGACGGCGAGATGGACGAGCCGGAGTCAATCGGCGCGCTGGGCGTGGCCGCCCGCGAGGAGCTCGACAACCTCATCTTCGTGGTCAACTGCAACCTGCAGCGCCTCGACGGCCCGGTCCGCGGCAACGGCAAGATCATGCAGGAGCTGGAGTCGCTGTTCCGGGGCGCCGGCTGGAACGTCATCAAGGTGGTCTGGGGCCGCGACTGGGACCCGCTGCTGGCCAAGGACACCGACGGCGTGCTGGTAAACCGCATGAACACCACGCCGGACGGGCAGTTCCAGACCTACTCGACGTCGTCGGGCGAATACATCCGGGAGCACTTCTTCGGCTCGGACGCCCGGCTGCGCCGGATGGTCGCGGACCTCTCCGACGACGATCTGCGCAAGCTCTCCCGCGGTGGCCACGACTACCGCAAGCTCTACGCGGCCTACAAGGCGGCGACCGAGCACGCGGGCCAGCCCACGGTCATCCTCGCGCACACCATCAAGGGCTGGACCCTGGGCAAGGACTTCGAGGCCCGCAACGCCACCCACCAGATGAAGAAGCTGACCAAGAGCGAGCTCAAGGAGTTCCGCGACCGGCTCTATCTGGAGATCCCGGACTCGGCCCTGTCGGGTGACCTGCCGCCCTACTGCCACCCGGGGCCGGACTCTGAGGAAATCGCGTACATGCGGGAACGCCGGGCCGCGCTCGGTGGGTCGATCCCGCGTCGGGTCGTGCGGGCCAAGCCGCTCCCCCAACCGCCAGCGAAGATCTTCGACGAACTCCGGAAGGGCTCCGGCAAACAGCCCGTCGCCACGACGATGGCCTTCGTCCGGCTGCTGAAGGACCTCATGAAGACCAAGGAGATGGGCGCGCGCTTCGTGCCGGTCATCCCCGACGAGGCCCGCACCTTCGGCATGGACGCGATGTTCCCGACGGCGAAGATCTACTCGCCGCACGGGCAGCGCTACGAGGCCGTCGACCGCGAACTGCTGCTGTCCTACCAGGAGTCCGAGACCGGTCAGATGCTGCACGAGGGCATCAGCGAGGCCGGGTCGATGGGCTCGGTGATCGCCGCTGGCACGGCGTACGCCACCCACGCGCAGCACATGATCCCGGTCTACGTCTTCTACTCGATGTTCGGCTTCCAGCGCACCGGCGACCAGATGTGGGCGCTCGGCGACCAGCTCGGCCGCGGGTTCCTGCTCGGGGCGACCGCCGGTCGGACCACTCTCAACGGCGAGGGCCTGCAGCACCAGGACGGCCACTCCCTGCTCCTGGCGTCGACTAACCCGGCCTGCGTGGCCTACGACCCCGCCTTCGCCTTCGAGCTGACACACATCGTCCGGGACGCGCTCGACCGAATGTACGGCGAGCGGGACGACAACGTCTTCTACTACCTCACTGTCTACAACGAGCCGGTGCCGCAGCCTGCCGAGCCCGCGGGTCTCGACCCGGCGCAGATCATCTCCGGGATGTACCGGTTCCGCTCGGCTGAGGACCTGGCCGGCGGGCTTCCGGCGGCGGGGGCCGGCGTGGGCTCCCCGCCGCGGGCGCAACTGCTGGCCAGCGGGACTTCCATCCACTGGGCGCTGGCGGCGCAGGAGATCCTTGCCGCCGACTTCGGGGTCGCCGCCGACCTGTGGTCGGTGACCTCGTGGAACGAGCTTCGGCGAGATGCGCTCGACTGCGACCGCGCCAACCTGCTCAACCCCGAGGCCGACGACGCCGTGCCGTACGTGACCCGTGCCCTCGAAGGGGCCGCCGGCCCGGTCGTGGCGGTCTCCGACTGGATGCGCGCGGTGCCCGACCAGATCTCCCGGTGGGTTCCGCAGCCGTTCACCTCGCTGGGCACCGACGGGTACGGCCGTTCCGACACTCGGGCCGCCCTGCGCCGGCACTTCAAGGTCGACGCCGAGTCGATCGTCGTCGCGACCCTGGAAGCCCTCGTCCGGGCCGGTGAGGTCAAGGCCACCACGGTCGGGGACGCGATCAGGCGATTCGGGTTGCGTGCCGACAAGGCCGGCCTGGACGGGCCCGAGGCGATCGTGGCCGGCATCAGGATCGTGGCCGGCGCCGAGCAGGACGAGCGGCCGATCTCGGGCTGACCGACCCACTCAGGCCCCGGACCACTCAGGTCCCGGATTGCCCAGGCCTTCGGGCCATCCGGGACCTCCCCGGCGCCGACGGAGCCACCTGCGGGCTCCCCGGCGCCGGGGCCCGAGGTCACGGTGCCGGACCGGACCCCCGCGTGGCCCACCCGGCGCGGAGCCCGGGTGGCTGGGTCCGGAAGGTGGGGCCCGGAAGGTGGGGCCCGCGCGATGGAGCCCACCACACCGCACCCGCCGGACCGGATCCCACGGCACCGGAGCCGCCGGGCCGTCCGGCCCCACCGCGCCCGCATCACCGCCTCCAGACCGACCCATCCGGCCCACCGCGTTCGGGCCATCGCCTCCAGGCCCGCCCATCCGGCCCATCCGGCCCACCGCATTCGGATCGGTACCTCCGGGCCACCCCGGCCGGGCAGCGGGCCGCGCACCGAACCCCTTGGCGTCCGATCTCGGCCCCGCGGCCTCGGGTTTCATTCTCCGGGCCCACCGCGTTGCCCCCCTGCATCCAGGCGCGCCCGGTTCCGGCGGGCCCGGCCCGGACCCCCCGGAGGAGTTACCCAGCGCATCGGCACTGTCCGTGATGAACTCCACCGCGCTCGGCTTCATCGGGGTCCACCGCCGTCCCCGATTCGGTTACGCCCCGGGTCTTTCGCGGTACCCCATGTTCCACTTGATGACGCGTTGAGTTCCGCATCGCCGCCGCGGACACTAGTCTCTCGAGGGTGATGTCCAAAGGTTGGTCACGCGGCGTTACCAGCTGTGAAACCGCCGGCGGCGAAGCCCTCCGGCACGTACTCCCGGCCCCCGTCGGTGTCGGAGAGCAACGAAAACCCGCCTGCCGATCATCGCACGGCCACGTCGCGGTCCGGTACGGTCAGGCATCTGTCAGGTCGCTGTCAGGTCAATTGTCAGGTCAATCAGGAGCCGGCCGGCCAGCCGATAACCAGCCGACCGGCCGGCGCGCGGCTGCGGGTCGTGACGAGGCCCGCGCGGCGTCTGCTGCGACGGTCGAGGAGGACGAGGTGAATGGTGTGGCGACGACCACCGCACCCGCGGCGGCATCACCTGAACCGCGGACAGGCGGGAGCGCGGTGAGCCCACGGCGGTCCCAGTGCGGCGTCGCAAGCCGCGTGGACGGGACGGCGGCATGATCCTGCGGGCCCGTCGCATCGAGCGGCTGGAGGAACATCCCAACCTCCGCGGCATTCTCGGCATCCTCGCCCAACTCGTCCACACCACCGACACGGAGCTCGTCTCGCTCGCCGCCGCCTGGCGCAACTCGGGGTACCTCGCCGCTGCCCGGGACAAGGCGCTCTCCCCCGACTCTCCATTGATCGTCGAGGTGCTGGCCGCCTTCGACGCGTTGAGCGCGATCTACGCCGACGACCTCACCGGCGCGGAGTACGTCACCGTCGAACCGACGATCGCCGCCACGGCTCTGCGCGCGATGCGCGACGCGGTCGCCGCCTCCTACTCCCGGCCCATCCTCGGCCGCGCGGAGTACGCGGCACTGATGCGTCCGTGGCGCACGGTCTACCCCCGCGCGCGCTCGCACGAACCCGACCTCGGCCCGGCCGCGGCGGACGTGAAGCGGGTTCTCGCGGCACTCCCGGTCCTCGCCGGGCGCTGCCACGATCCGGACAGCCTCGAGGTCTTCGACGGCCTGCTGGTGTCCGCACTCACCCGCGACGACTCCGCGCATCAGATGGCGATGGACGCCGCCTTCGCGAGCGCCGTGGTGACCGGGCGTCGCCGGGTGTGGACCCTGGTCCGGCGCAGCGCCGCCGAGGGTTTCTGGCGGTTGTGCCCGTACTGCCGCGGCCATCGGGGCACCGATTCGAGCGAGGACCGGCGGGTCATGGAGCTGTGCGCCGACCTGGCCTGCGCGCTGCTCGTCGAGGATCTCCTCGATACCGACCAGTTCACCCGGCTGACCAGCCCGCTGCACACGCTCATCCCGTTGCAGCACCGCCGCGGTCGCTGACGCCGCCGCGGTCCGCCCGGCTGCCGGTCCACCGGCCCGGCTCAGCCGGATGCGCCGGGCCGCCGCGGCCGGTAGACGATCAGTCGGGCTCCGCCCGGAGTGATGACGATGCGTTCCACTCCCTCCGTGACCTCGCCGTCACAGGCGAACGGCAGCGGGCCGGGCTGACGGGATGAGATCGTGACCCGTTCGACCGTGTGTTGTTCGTACACCCGGCTGCGCCCGAGACGGCCGGTCAGCACCGCCCCCACCAGCCGGAGCCGGGCAAGCGACGCCGCGGCGTCGACCACCCGCAGGTCCAGCAGCCCTTCGTCGAGGCGGGTGCGGTAGGTGGGGGCGAACCCGTCGGGCTGGTAGATCCCGTTGCCGACGAAGATCAGCCAGACCCGGCGGTACTCGGAGTCGATCTCGACCTCGAACGGCGTTTCGTGGCGCAGCACCCAGCTCAGCGCGATGAGCATCGCCGGCCACTTGCCGATGCGGCGCTCGAACCGCGCACGGATGGCGACCATGTCCGGGTAACCGCCGAGGCTCGCGGTGTTCACGAAGATGCGGGAGAACCGACTGAACGTCGCGCCGATGCCCTCGGCCCGGCCGATGTCGACGGCGACCGCCGAACCCTCCCGTATCGCCTGCACCGAGTCACCCGCCCCGGCGAGTCCGACGTCCGCGGCGAAGTGGTTGAGCGTGCCCGCGGGGAAGACCGCCAGCGGCACGCCGTGCGCCAGCGCGGTCTGGGCGGCCGCGTTGATGGTGCCGTCGCCGCCGGCGACGCCCAGCACACGGGACCGCGCCGCCGCGGACCTCAGCACGGTTCTTACGTCGCCGCCCGCGTCGACCTCGACGACCCGGGCCCTGGGCAGGTCGGCCCGCAGCACGGCGAGCAGGTCCGTGTGGTTACCCGGACCGGAACGGGCGTTCACCACCACGGTAAGGCCGTCGCCGTCGGGCAGGGCGGGCGCCCACGCCGACGCGGGGCTGGCCCGGGCGGGGGCCCACGGCCGACGCGGCATCACCTTCGTCGTCGCCAGGCCCGCCCCTATCCCCAGCAGCACGCCGGCGGCCACGTCCCCGGGATAGTGCACCCCGACGTACACCCGGGAGAACGCCACCGCGGCGGCGAGCACAGCCACCGGCACCGCCGCGCCGGGTGCGTCCAACGCGACTCCGGTGGCGAAGGCGGCTGCCGACGCCGCGTGCCCAGAGGGGAACGAGAACGTCGTGAGATCCTCGCGAAGCCGCCGCAGCGGGGGAATCGTGTGAGTCGGTGGGCGGTCCCGGCGGAACACCACCTTCATCGGCCCGTTGGCGAGAACGCTCGCGACTCCCAGGGCGAGCAGGCCACGGACGGCCGCCGGGCGACGGCGTCCCTTCGTCGCACCGAGCGCCCCGGCCACCCCCCACCAGAGCAGACCATGATCGGCAGCGTGGGACAGCCGCGGCAGCGCCGGGTCGAGCAGCGGTCTGCCGCCGGCCAGCGCCGCGAACAGCGACCGGTCCGCACTGGTGAAGGCGTGCAGGAACGTCCGGCCCAGCGCGATGTCACGGCGCATGAGGATCCGGACGCGCCGACCGACCCGGTTCTCCGCGGGCCAGCGGGGAGCGGTCCCGTTTCCCGGCCTCGTCACCGACCTTGACGCCACGCCGGCACCGTACCCGTAAGGGGGACACCCAGATCAACTGGGATGAACTTCACATCCTCCCGAACTCCACGGAAGGAGCGAGCAGAAGGAGCTCGCTGTCAGGCCGCGCCTGTCAGAACGCGACCGTCAGAACGCGACCGGGGCCTGGCTCGCCCATCTCGGAGCCGGCGGCCGTGCCACGCCCCCGGGCCGGGGCAGCGCCCGTCGTGGCTCGACGGTGCGACCTGTCGGCAGGATCTCGCCGGTGTCCTCGAACAGAATCACCCCGTTACACAGCAGGATCCAGCCCTGGTCCCAATGCTGGCTGGCCACCCGGGCAGCGTCGCGATCCGCACTGTCCGCCGTGGGGCAGGGCGGACAGTGCGGGCAACCACGTCGCCGGAGCGCGGCTGTGCGTGAGGCGTCAGCGGGCAGGGGAACTGAGGACGGCTCGGGCGAGGAGGGCTCCGGGTCGTCGGTGGGCACCGGGGACGCCGATGCCGGGTCTGAAACGCGAACAGCTTGCACGAGCACCAGACGTTACGCCTCTCCGTAAGAAGCGTCACACCGAGGCGCGTGTGAAGGGGCCGACGTGTCTGCGACCCTTGACTCGCAAGTCAGCGTGGGCAACGGCCGTGACCAGCGCGGATGCGAAACGCGGCACATCGGGAACCAGCCGGACGGACCACGGGGTGTCTACAGCGAGATACCGGTAACAGGACCGGACCATCGGATCGGTAGGTTACGGGGCGGTGGCCGAGCGGTTCCGCCATCCTGACCGCAACAATGACGTGGGCCGGTTCCGCTGATGCGCCCACCTGCATGAACGGCGCCCGTTGTCCCCGGCGACCGGGCATCGACACGGCAGAGCCACGGACAGGCACCGGTGAACGGCCACGGACCCGGACATGCCCGGCCACAAGGGGGGGTACGGACGATGGACGGTGCCACGGGTGTCGGTACCGGTACCGACGCCTTCGGGGGCATCCCCACCGGCGGGGGTTTCGGCCCGCGTGCCGGCGGACAGCCGGTCGAGGTGTCGGTCGTCATGCCGTGTCTGAACGAGCAGGAGTCGGTCGGCGTCTGTGTGCGCAAGGCCCTTGCGGGACTGGCCACCGCGGGTGCCGCGGGCGAGGTCGTCGTTGTCGACAACGGATCCACGGACCGGTCGGCGGACGTCGCCGCAGCCGCAGGTGCCCGGGTCGTCCGCGAGACCCGGCGCGGCTACGGCAACGCCTACCTGGCCGGGTTCGCCGCCGCCCGAGGCCGGCTGATCGTGATGGGCGACGCCGACGACTCCTACGACTTCTCGGATCTGGGCGTCCTGCTCGCTCCGCTGCGCGCCGGGCGGGCCGACTACGTGCTCGGGTCGCGCTTCGCTGGAGAGATCCTGCCGGGAGCGATGCCCTGGCTGCACCGTTACGTCGGCAACCCTGTGCTCACCGGCATCCTGAACCGGCTGTTCGACGTCCGTTCCTCCGACGCGCACTCGGGCATGCGGGCCTTCAGCCGAGAGGCGTACCTGCGTATGCAGCTGCGCTGCGAGGGGATGGAGCTCGCCTCCGAACTGGTGATCGCCGCGGGCCGCGCCGAGCTTCGGATCGAGGAGGTGCCGATCACTTACCATCCGCGGGTCGGGGCCTCCAAGCTGCACTCCCTGCGGGATGGTTGGCGGCACCTGCGGTTCATGCTGCTGCTGGCGCCGAGGCACCTGTTCGTGCTGCCCGGCCTGGTGCTGCTGGCGCTCGGGATCGTGGGCCAGGCGGCGCTGCTGCCCGGCTCGCTCAATCTCGGCTTCCACCGGCTGGACCTGCACTTCTCGATCCTGTTCGCGCTGCTGGCGCTACTCGGCTGGCAACTGGTGCTGCTGGGGGTCTGCGCCGACGTCCACAACCACGCCCTCGGCTGGCAGGAGCGCCGCCGCTGGCCGCTGCCGCTCATCCACCGCCTGTTCACCCTCGAACGCGGGCTTGCGCTCGGCGCGGGCCTGTTCATCGTCGGATTTGTCGTGGACGTGGTCGTCCTCGTCCGCTGGCTGGTCAACAATCTCGGACCGCTCAACGAGATGCGCCCGGCCCTGCTCGCGATGACGCTGATGGTGTTGGGCGCGCAGACCGCCTTCGGATCCTTCTTCCTGCGGCTGCTGACCGCCGGACCCAGCGGGGGGCATCAGCGGGCGTCGGCCCGCGGTACCCGTGCCGGCACGGGTACCGGCACGGGTACCGGCACGGG